>NZ_JBHWGD010000005.1:35557-73870 GCF_042733235.1 Kitasatospora sp. NPDC059722 | reverse complement strand
TTTGTGGTGTCGGGGGTGGGGGTGGCGCTCCTCTCTCTCCACCCTCCCCCCCCCCCCCCGCCGCCGTTCCGTCAGCCCTGGTCGGCCGCGATCCGCTCCCGCAGGTCGGCCAGGATCTCCGCCGCCTCCGGCAGCCCGACCCGCCGGCAGCGGTCGGCGGCGGCGGTCAGCCGGGCCATCGCGGCCCGCGTCCGCCCGAGGTCGGTGCCCTCGATCAGCGCGGCCATCCGCACCGCCTCGGCGCGCGGCGACTCGGCCTCCTCGCCACCCTCCTCGTACACCGGGATCGCCCGCTCGGCCTCGGCCAGCGCCTCCTCGTGCCGCCCGGCGATGGCCAGGCAGCGCGCCCGCTCGTAGTGCGAACCGCCGCGCAGGAACCACGAGTTGTACGAGGCGCCGGCGCGCTCGGCGGCCGCGCCGACGGCGTCCGCCTCGGCCAGCCGGGCGAGCGCGGTCTCCAGCCCCTCGCCGCCGCGGGCGCGCATCACCAGCTTGGCGAAATCGCGCAGCGTCCCGGCCATCTGATCCCACTGCGGCGCCTCGGCGTGCGCCGCGAGGGCGCGCTCGCGGGCGGCGTCGGCCGCCTCCCAACGGTCGGCGTGGGCCAGCGCGAGGGAGGCCTCGCAGGCGACCATGGTGTGCGTCGACCGGTCCTCCCAGCCCGCGACCGCGTCGGCGAGGCGCAGGTACTCCTCGGCCGCGTCGCGGTACTCCTCCAGCGCGAACAGTCCGCGGGCGAGGTCGAGCCGGACCTGGGCCATCAGCCGCTCGTCCAGCTCCGGGGCGGCGGCGTCGAGCAGCACCGACTCCAGCACGGCCACCGCGTCGGCCGCCCGGCCGCTGCCGCGCAGCAGGTCGGCCAGCTGCAGCCGCACCTGGGCGGCCTCCTCCGCCGCCGGCCGGCCCTTGCGGTCGAAGCGCGCGGCGGCCTCCGACAGCGCCCTGATCGCCCCGCCGTCGTCGCCGGTGTGCGAGCTCGCGTGGCCGAGCATCATGTACGTCGGGGCGAACGGGTAGGAGTCGTCGCCCCAGCGGGCGGCCTCGGCCAGGGCCCGGTGGAACACCTCGACGGCCTGGGCGGGTTCGCTGCTCTGCAGCAGCACCTGGCCGAGCAGGCCGAGCACCCGCGGCGTCTGCCACGGCAGTTCGGCGGCGTCCAACTGGTCCATGACCTCGCGCAGTTCGGCCGTCGCCTCGGCCATCCGGCCCTGCCGGGCGGCGGCGTCGGCGGCGTACTGGCGCGAGGTGGCGGCCCGGCGGGCCGACCCGAGCGCGCCGCTCTCAGCCCGGTAGGCGCCGACGGCCTCCTCGAACCGGGCGACGGCCCCGGCCGGCGGCTCCGGCAGCGCGGCGATCAGGTCGTGGTGCGCGGCGAAGGCCCGGCACTGGAGCACGATCAGGTAGTCGTCGTCGGCGATCCCGCCCTCGGCCCGCAACTCCCGTGCGCGGACGAGCGCTTCATCGAGCGCCGGCCAGTCGGGCGCCAGGCCCTCGACCTCGCCGAGCTCGACGACGAGGGTGCGGGTGCGCACCATGAGGGCCTGGCCGAGCAGCCCCTCCTGCTCGAACAAGTCGGCAGCGGCCAGCAGTTGGGCCTTACCGACGACGTGGTCGTCGCGGTCCAGCGCCTCGTGCGCGCGCTGCTCGGCGAGTTCGGCGCGCAGCCGGCCCGCGGTGCCCGCCGCCGTGCCGTCCTCGTGCACGTAGCCTTCGGCCTCGAAGCGCTCGGCGATCCGGCGCCAGAGCCGGTCGGCGTCCGGGTGGCCGACCAGGTCCAGCTCGCGGGCGCGGACCACGAGGGCGGCGAACTCCTCGGGCTCCGGCTCGACTTCGCGGCGCGGCGCGGGCCCGGCGGCCGGGGCGCCGGCCAGCTCGGGCGCGGCGGCGGCGCGCACGCCCAGGGCGAGCGGCTCGGCGAGCAGCGGCCCGCGCTCCAGCCGCGCCCGGCGCCGGCTGCCGACCGCGTCGGTGCCGTTGCGGGCGTCGAAGCGGGCGGCCAGCGCGTCGGCCTCGGTGCGCAGGTGGGCGAGCAGCGTGTCGACCGTCCAGCTCCGGCCGGGCGGGCCGCTGACCGCGAGCTCGCCGTGGCCCTGGCGGGCGAGGGCGGCGATCAGCACCTCGACGCCGGTGAGGAAGTCGAGTCGGCCGCTCGGGTCGCCGGTGACGGCGAACAGGTCGCGGTTCTCGGAGAGGATCTCCAGGCCGCGCGGCTCGTTGCCGGACAGCGCGCAGAACTCGACGTGCTGGCCGACCGGGCGGGCCATGCCGGACTTGCCGCGGGCGAAGCGGTAGCCGACCAGGTGGCTGGAGCGGGCCTCGTCCAGGCGTCCCTCGCGCAGCAGCGGGAGCAGGGCGGCGGCGTGACTGAGGTAGGGCTCCTCGGAGCAGGTGCTGTGGCCGCCGAGGACCGGCCGCCACACCTCCAGCGCCCGGGCGTCGTCGCCGGCGCGCACGTGGTGGTTGGCGCGGGCGCGGAGCTCGCACGCGTGGCAGTCGCTCAGCTCGGTGCGCGGGCGGCCGGTCCACAGCTCGTACGCGTCCTCGGCGCCGACGCCGGTGTGCGCGGCCAGGTGGTAGCGCTGGGCGTAGTACGGCTGGAGGCCGAAGCCGGCCTTCTCGTACCGGGTGCGCATCTCGGTGTGCCAGCGCCGGATCGCCTCCAGCGGCACCTCCGGGGTGCCCGCCAGCGAGCCCGCCACCCACTTGAAGCGCCAGAACACCTGGTCCCCGGCCCACTCCCCGAAGCCGTCCGGGTCGGTGTCCCACAGCTTGAGCACACGGGCGAAGACCACCGGCGACTTGCTGCGCTCGCCGTCGTACTGGTACGCCTCCATGAGCTCCAGCAGGGCCATCGAGCGCACCCCGGTGTCGTCGAACTGCTCTGCGGCGTCGACGAGTTCCTCCGCCGCGACGGTCCGCTGACGACCGTAGGGGCGGGCGTCGTTCTCGCGCAGCGCGGCCATCACCGCGTCGGGGGTGTCCAGCATCACGCCTCCTTCGGGTCGCTGTCGGCGCCGCGGCCGTCGGCCGCCTCGTGGCCGAGCATGGCGTGGTCGAGCAGGCTGATGAACGAGCGGTTGAGCAGGGCGCTCTCGCTCGCCTTGAGCGGACGGCGGGTCATCAGGACCGCCTGCCCGTACAGCGCCTCGACCGCGGTGACGGTCAGGTCGCGGCTGCCCGCCAGCGAGGCGGCACGGCGCACCAGCGGGTTGAGGTGGTTGAGCACCAGCTGGGCGCGCGGCACCTCGGCCCGCAGCGAACCGAGGATGTCCGCCCACAACCCGTCCGCCTCGTCGGCGAGTTGGGCGCGGGTGCGCTCGTGCCGGGCCTCCCGGTTGTCCAGCAGCAGGGCCGGGGCGCTGGTCGGGTGGAAGCTGCGCAGCGCGACGTCGCAGTCGAACCGGCCGACCACCTCGCGGGCGATCGTCAGGAACGCGGCGGCGGCGAGCTCGGCGGCCGGGTCGACGGTGTCCAGGTGCGCGGTGACGGTGCCCGGGTCGAGGTCGGCGACCGAGACGCCGGGGCGGATCTCGGGCAGCCGGTGCACGAGGTCGCGGTCGTAGGTGTAGCCGCCGTTGACGACGCCGAGCCCGGCGGCGCCGGCGATCGGGGCCACCTGGCGGAACTCCTCGACCGTCCGGGTCACCAGCAGGACCGGGTGGGTGCGGGCGAACTCGTCCAGCGTGACATTGCCGTCGGTGGTCTCGAACGGCAGCCACGGCAGCATGATGCGCAGCAACTCGTCGTCGTAGCGCGCGAGTTCCTTGACCGCCAGGTGATGCACGGACAGGAAGCGGTGCAGCAGCGCCGGGTCGCTCGCGGACAGGCCGGTCAGCCAGTCGCGGATCCGGGCGCCGAGCGCGTCGCGGACGGCGGCCAGCGTCTCGTCCGCGTACAGGCCCTCGCGGGAGGCGGTCGGGCGCAGGCCGTCGGTGTCGACCACGCAGCGGACGAAGAACGCCCAGTCGGGCAGGAGTTCGTCGGCCTGGTCGGTCAGCAGCATGCCCTTGAGGTGCACCCGGTGGCCGGAGCGGCGGGAGGGCGGGGCGGCGTCCGGCAGCACGTAGGCGACGCCGCGCAGGCCGACCAGCGGGAGGTCCAGGTCGATGCTGTCCAGCGGGGTGAAGTCGAAGGCGGAGCGGCAGTACTCGGCCAGCGCGTCGCGGCGGGCCAGCGGCGAGCCGTGCCGCTGCGCCCACGGCGGCGTCCGGTTGACGCGGTGCTCGGTGCCATTCGCGTCGACGACCGTCACCTCCTGGCGCAGCAGGCCGCCGAAGTCCCGGGCGAGGGCCAGGACCCGGCCCGAACGCGTCCACTCGGCGGCGTCCGCGCGCGGGGCGAGAGTGACGGTGGTGCCGGGCTCGGGCCTGGCCTCGGCGGGGAGCGTGCGGATGGTGTAGCGGCCGTCGGAGCTGCCGCGCCACTCGACCACCGGCGCGTCCGGGGTGGCCGCGGAGCGGGTGACGACGGTGATCTCGTCGGCGACCACGAAGCAGGCGAGCAGGCCGATGCCGAACTGGCCGATGAAGTCGCCGCGGGCGCGGGCCAGTCCGGCGCCGTCCAGGCCGCCGTCGGCGTCCCGCTTGGAGCTGCGGCCGATGGTGGCGAGGAAGGTGTGGACGTCCGCCTCGGTGAGGCCGATGCCGGTGTCGGTGACGGTCAGCTCGTCGTCGGCGCGGACGGTGATCCGGGCCGGCGCCGCCGGGTCGAGCTTCTGGCGGGCGGTGATCGCGTCGACCGCGTTCTGCAGGAGCTCGCGCAGGTAGACGCGGGGGCTGGAGTACAGGTGGTGGGAGAGGAGGTCCACCAGGCCGCGCAGGTCCACCTGGAAGGTGTGCGCACTGGCCGGGCTCTGCGCACTCGTCGGGTTCTCGGATGGGGACACCGGGGGCTCTTTCGATTGCTGGATGGGTGAGGAGGTCCGGGGCCCGGACGGCGCGGCGGGCGTGCGGCGCGCGGTGGCGGGCGGTGGCGGGCGGGTGCCGGCCGTGGCCGTCAGTGGCCGTCAGTGGGTCGCGGCGTCAGTGGGTCGCAGCCGGTTCTATCGGGCGCAACGGTCGCGGTGGGCACGGAAGTTGGCGACCGGATCGCCGGCCAGGTAGTGCCAGGGGGACTCGGTGACGAGGCCGTCCAGGGCGTCGAACAGCCGGTGCGCGGTCTGGCGCTGGTCGGCCAGCGAGAAGGCCATCGCGAAGGCGTTGAAGGCGGCCTGCCAGCCGCGGGCCGGCGTGAAGTCCGGGTGCAGGACAGACCGGGCCGCGGCCTCCTGGAGCTCCGCGAGGACCGTCGGGCTGGTGAGGTAGGCGTGGTCCTCGCCGTCGGGCAGGTCCAGCCAGCGCTCCAGGTGGGCGAGCGCGACCAGCTCGCCGAGCTGGCTCCCCTCGGGGGCGGCGAGCATCGCCGAGCGGGCGAACTCGTGCATCTCGTCGTGCGAGCCGCCCCACTTGGCGCACAGCTGCTGGAGCCGCTGGCGGTGCGAGGCGGCGTGACCGGGCGCGCGGCGCAGCGCGGCCTCGAAGCGGCAGGTGGCGACGTCCGCGTCGAGCGAGGCGCCGCGGGCGCTGATCTGGAGGAAGTACCACGGCGCCAGCCAGCCGGGCTCGCGCTCGGCGACCTCCAGCAGCTGCTCCTCGGCGGTGTCCAGGCGCTCGTGGAAGAGCTTCCACTGCTCGTCCGTCACGTGCTTGGCGCGGGCTCCGGTTCGGGCCTCCCAGGCCCAGGTGATGTGCCGGGCGCCGGAGAGGAGGAGGGGGAGGGCGTCGTCGGGGTGGTCGGCGACCGCGCGGGCCGTCCAGGCCTCGACGCCGTCGACGTCGGCGAGGGCGCCGAGGATCCACGTCCGGTCGGCCTGGTCCTCGACGGCGGCGAGCGCGGGGCGCAGCGCCGTCCAGTCCCCGGCGGCGGCCTGGCCGAGCATCACGCGGACCGCGTCGTCGCCGAAGGCCGGGTCGAGCGCCGGGGCCGGGCCCGCGGGGACGGGGACGGCGGGCTCGGCCGTCCGCGCCCCGCGCCCGAACCCGAGCCCGCGGCGGCCGGACCGGCCCTGCGTGGCGTCCTCGCCGGAGCGGCGACGGAAAAGCGGCATCGGGTGGTCCCCCTCGAACGTGATCGGCATCTCTCGCATGGGCGCACAGTGGCCGCCCAGATGCAGTACATATCACGCGCACCCGACATCCGTTCGCGCAGCCCGCACCGGGCCTGACGAGGGGGGTAACAGATGACAACGGACAGATAACAGATAACAGATTTCAGCGAACATATTCTGTTATCTGTTCGCCGTTCGTTGTCCGCCCGCTCACCCGGCGGTCAGATCGGATCGCCGGACCTTCGGTTGATCCGATCGATCCGATCAACCCGGGAGACCTGGCCGGCCGACGGGCGGCCGGGCGGGCCGTCAGAGCGTGGCGAGTCCCGCGTCCGGGGTCTTGCCCGTCTGCGCCTGCTCGATCCGCTTGACCAGCATCGCCGCGAACCGCCGCGTCGCCGCGACGTCCACCGGGCCGCCCTCGGTCGTCACGCTCGCCACCACCGTTCCCGAGCGCAGCACGATGCCGACGCCCTCACTGCCGGCCAACTGCCCCTGGAACACCTGACTTTCACTCCCCAGTACCGCGGCGTCCACGGCCTTGAACGGCCCGCTCCGGTACGACGCGTACGTCTCCTTGAGGCGGTCCTTCGCCGCGTCCCGGGTCGGCAGTGTGTCGATCATGAACCGGGCCACCACGTCGCCCGAGGAGAACCGGACCGACCCACTCAGCGGCTTCCCCGTGCAGGGCGCCGCCGCCGTGCAGGTGGTGGCGTGGTCGGCGGTGTCGACGCGCCGCTTCTCCTCCTCCCACCCGGCCATCGTCTTGACGTCCGGCAGCACCTGGAGGACCAGCTTGTCGTCCAGCAACACCGTGTCAGAGTCCGCCCCGGGCGCCCCGGCCCCGCCCGCGGCCGGCGGCGGCACAGCCCCGCCGGCGCCCGCGGCTGGCGGCGTCGCGGCACCGGATGCAGGCGCCGAGGCCCCGTCGGACGCGCCGCCCGCGGCACCCCCGGCAGCCGGGCCGGACGCCTGGGCACCGGACGCGCCAGCTGCGCCGCCCGCCGCCGACGATGCGCTCGACCCCGAACTCGCCCCGCCCGCAGCGTCCTTGGTGGCGCCCTTGTCCCCCGACGCGCATCCGCCGAGCACCCCCACCAGCACCCCGACCGCCACTACGGCGGCCGTCCGCCGACCGATCCTGCCCATCGCCCGCTCCCTCCCGGTGTCCGTGACCCATCAAGATAGCCGTTCGCCCTCGGACCAGCCGCGGGCGGCCTCACCCCCCGAGAGCCACCGTCGCCCCGGGACTCCCAGCACCCGGGGAGCCTCGCCACCCCGGGAAACGGCACGGCGGTGGGAAAACGGAACGGCGGTGGGCGGCGACCTCTCACGAGGCCACCACCCACCGCCGTCACGGTGTCACGCGGTCCGGGCGGTTCAGGCCGCCGGGGCCGGGAAGGTCGGGTACTCGACGCCCGAGATGTACTGGACGACCCGGACGACCTGGCACGAGTAGCCGAACTCGTTGTCGTACCACAGGTAGAGGATCGCGTTGTCGCCCTCGACCTTGGTGGCGCCGGCGTCGACGATCGAGGCGTGGCGCGAGCCGATGAAGTCGCTGGACACCGCGTCGGGCGAGTCGATGAAGTCGATCTGGCGCTTCAGCGGCGAGGTCAGCGAGACGTCGCGCAGGTAGTCCAGGACCTCCTCGCGGTTCGTCTCGCGCTTCAGCTGGAGGTTGAGGATGGCGATCGAGACGTCCGGCACGGGCACGCGGATCGAGCTGCCGGTGATCTTCGCCTTGAGGTCCGGCAGCGCCTTGGCGACGGCCGAGGCGGCACCGGTCTCGGTGATCACCATGTTCAGCGGTGCCGAGCGGCCGCGGCGGTCTGCCTTGTGGTAGTTGTCCAGCAGGTTCTGGTCGTTGGTGAACGAGTGGACGGTCTCCACGTGGCCGCGGACGACGCCGTACTCGTCCTCCATCGCCTTCAGCGGCGGGACGATCGCGTTGGTGGTGCAGGAGGCGCAGGAGATGATCTGCTCGTCCGGCTTGATCATGTCGTGGTTGACGCCGTGGACGATGTTCGGGACGTCGCCCTTGCCCGGCGCGGTGAGCACCACCTTGGCGATGCCGGGGCGCAGGTGCTTCGACAGGCCCTCGCGGTCGCGCCAGCGGCCGGTGTTGTCGATCAGGATGGCGTCCTTGATCCCGTACTCCGTGTAGTCGACCTTGGTCGGGTCGTCGGAGTAGATCACGGTGATCTCGTTGCCGTTGGCGATGATCTTGTTGTTCGCCTCGTCGACGGTGATCGTGCCCTGGAACTGGCCGTGGATCGAGTCGCGGCGCAGCAGCGAGGCGCGCTTCACGAGGTCGTCGCCGCCGCCGTTGCGCACGACGATGGCCTTCAGGCGCAGGCCGTTGCCCGAGGCCTTCTCGATCAGCAGGCGGGCGACGAGGCGGCCGATGCGGCCGAACCCGTAAAGCACGACGTCCTGGGCGGACCGGCGCTCCAGCTTGTTCTCACCGGTGGCGCCGGCGACGGCGCGGGCGGTGAACTCCTCCACCGTCAGGCCCTGGTCGTCGGCCCGGTAGGTGCTGGCCAGCATCCCGAGGTCGATCTGCGAGGGGCCGAGGTCCAGGGCGGTCAGCGCCTGGAGGAACGGCATGGTGTCGGTGACCGAGAGCTCCTCGCCGGCTATCTGGCGGGCGAAGCGGTGCGTCTTGAGGAGGCTGACCACCGACTTGTTCACCAGGGAACGGCTGTGCAGCAGGACGGTGACGTCCTTCTCGCGGTGCAGCCGCCCGATGATCGGGATCATCGACTCCGCGATCTCCTCGCGGTTCTTCCAGTCCGTGAACACGTCGTCGTTGACAGTCACAAGTCCATCTTTCGAGCTGAGGGTGTTGCCCACATGGTAGCTTCGCGGATTTTCGATCCGGCGGCCTCCCCCGGCCGGCGTTGACCGGGCGGCCCCCACGGCTCCAATTTGAACGCATTCAATTCGCCGTGAACGCGTTCGGAATCGACGGGGGGAGAAACGGTGGAGACAGGTCGTCGAAGACGGCGGGCGACGCTCGGTCGAGCGTGCCTTCGGCGCGCCGGTGCCGGCGGCCGTCCTGGCCCAACCCGCCCTCGCGCTCGGGCTGTACGGCTACCGCTACGGCACGCGGAACGTCCGCAGCGCGTGCCTGGCGATGGGCGCCCCCGCCCTGCTGATCCTGCTGGTCCGCTGCGCCCGCCGGAACGCCGGGCAGCGCGTCCTCGCGGAGACGCGGTGGCTCGCGCAGGCGGCGGCGCGCTGCCTCGTGTGTTGTACGACACCCTTTTACGTGCTGCTGCTGATCCGCATGGCGACGGGCGCCCGCATGCCGGACCGCGGGCGGGTGCGACCACGGGGACGTCGGCGGGATCGCGCTGGGATTCTTCCTGTGCACGGCCGTCCTGGCAGGGCCCGCGCTGGTGCTCCTGCTCCTCCTGGCTCCGCACGCACTGCGCATCCGTCCGGTCAGGCCGACCGGACGGCCGGACGGACGCGCCCGGTCAGGCCGGGGCCCTCGGCGGGATCCGCTCCCCTCCGGACAACTCGTCCACCACACGCGCGAGTCCGTCACCGCCCGGTGCCATCGGTCCGCTCGCCACGACGCTCCCGCCGATCATCACCGCCGCGTGGTCGCAGAGCCGCTCGACCGGTGCCACGGCCGCACCGGCGAGCAGCACCGAGCCGCCGGCCGCGACGAACTGCGTCAGGACGGCCCCCATGACCGCCGCCGACCGCGCGTCCACCGCGTCGAACGGCTCGTCCACCAGCAGTAGCCGGGGGGCGTGGACCAGCGCGATGGCCAGCCCCATCCGTTTGCGCAGCCCGGGATCGTACTCCGGCGGCGACGCCCGCTGCGCGCCGTCGAGTTCGAGCAGGGCGAGCAGCGCCCCGGCGCGGGCCTCGGCCGCCGGCCCCTCCTCGCCGCACAACCGGCCGAGTGAGGAGAGCAGTTCGCGCCCCCGCGGCCACGGCGGCAGGGCCACCAAGTCCGGCACCAGCCCGACCGCCGGGCGGGCGCGTTGCGGATCCGTCCGGACGTCCGCCCCGAAGACCTCCGCCGTGCCCTTGTCCGGCCGCACCAGGCCCGCCGCCACCGCCAGCACGGTGCTCTTGCCGGCCCCGCGCGGACCCACCAGCCCGAAGCAGGACCCGCTCGGCACGCTCAGCTCCACCCCGGCCACGGCCGTCGTCCGCCCGAACCGCTTGCGCAGCCCCGACAACCGCAGTGCCAGCCCACGGACCGCCCCCATCCGCGCACTCCCGTCTCCTCGGCCCCGGCCACCGCACACCGATGGCCCCGGGATCGACGCTAGGCCGCCCGCGCCGGCGAAGGGATGTGCCTTTCTGCAGGGTTCGGGTGCACCTAGCTGCACCCCCGACGGAGAAATGTGCCGATCGGCAGGGTCGGCCGAGCCGGCGCACCGGGGCGACACGCCCCGCCGGGGTTGACCTTCACACCGGTGTGAGGGGGCACCATGAGCCCATGACCGACACTGGGTTCGACCCGTACGCGTTGCTGGAGGCGAGCAGGCTCGGGGTGCTCGCGACGATCAAGGGGGACGGGCGGCCGCAGTTGTCGCCCGTGCTGCCGTACTTCGACCGGGCGGCCGGGGTGGTCCTCGTCTCGACGACCGAGGGTCGGGCGAAGACCGCGAACCTGCGGCGCGATCCGCGGGCCGCGCTGGAGGTCACCGGGCCGGACGGCCGCTCGTGGGCCACGGCGGAGGGGACGGTCACGCTCACCGGGCCGGGGACGGACCCGCACGGGCCCGAGGTCGAGGCGCTCGTCGCGTACTACCGGACGGCCGCCGGGGAGCACCCGGACTGGGACGAGTACCGGGCGGTGATGGTGGCGGACCGGCGGGTGCTCGTCACCATGACGGTCGACCACGTGTACGGCGCGGACCTCGCCTGAGGACGAGCCCGGGAGACGCACCGGAAGACGCACCCGGAGACGCACCGGAAGACGAGCCGGGCACGGACCGAGGACGGACCGGCGACGGACCGGCGACGAGGGCCCCGGGGCGCACGGCCCCGGGGCCCTCGCCCGTCAGCGGTGCCAGCCGCGTTCGGCGATGCGCAGGCCGGCCTGGAAGCGGCTGCGGGCGTCGAGGCGGCCCATCAGTTCGGCGACGACGCGGCGCGTGGTACGGGTGGATAGGTCGAGCCTGCGGGCGACGATCTCGTCGGTGTGCCCGTCGGCCAGGAGCTTGATGATCTCCCTTTCCTGGAGTGTGAGTTCGTTCCCGTCACGAGTCGCGCTCTCGCCGAACGGGGTCGCGTTCAGCCAGGTCTGCTCGAAGAGGGCGTAGGCGGCGGTGACCACGCCGGGGCTGCGGAGTTCGAGGGCTCCGAGGCGGCTGTTGGCGGGGTCGATGGGGACGAGGACGGTCTCCCGGTCGATGACGATCATCAGCAGGGGCACCGTCGGCACGGTCCGGGTCTGTCCGCCGAGCTCCGCCAGCCACCGGGCCGCGGCGAGGGTGGCGGGGTCGTTCCGGAAGCTGTCCTGGTAGATGCAGCGGATCGCGACGCCGCGTTCCAGCAGTTGCTGGTTGAGGGGCTTGCTCGCGGCCTTCGCGTCCGGCGTCTGGGCGCTGTTGGGATTGAGGGACACCATCTCCGTGCGGGTGGCGGCGGCGAGTTCCTCGATCCTCGCGCGGACCGCCTCGATCCCCTCGTGCCGGGTGATCGACTCCCGGGCGCGGGCGCCGTCGTGTTCCGCGGCGATCGTGGCGACGGCCGCCCTGGTGGCCTCGATCCGGCGTTGCCGGTCCGCGAGTTCGGCCTCGGCGCGGGCGAGCAGGGTGGCCAGCCCGACCGACGGGCTGATCGGCAGCAGCTCGTCGGCCGGGCCGTCGGCCGGGCGGAGGAGCGCAAGATCGGCCAGCTCGTCCAATGCCGATCTGACGTGACGCTCCGTCAGTGTCAGGTGGGCGGCGATGTCCGTGAGCTTCCAGCTCGGTTGGGCAAGCAGGGTCCGATAGACCCGCTCACCGTCGCACGACAGCCCCAAAGGCTCCAACATCCCTGAAACTCCCCCGAGTTGATTCCGGTACGCCGCTCCCCCGCGGCTCGGTCACCACGATTGTGCGCCCGGCGGGGAGCCCCGGCAACGACTTACTGTCAGGATGCGGCCAGGCCGCTTGCTGAACCGCCGCCGACCGTGACAGCAGTCGGGCGGGCAGGCAGAGTAATTCCCGTCGGAGCGGGCGACCGGGACGGAACGCGGGAAGCGGGAATTCCGGATCGATCAGGCGCTCACACCAGCCACGGTGGAATTCCCCGGAATCCGCCGACCGTTCATGAGGGGAATAGTCATGTCGAAGCTGAGGACCGTCATCGCGGGATTCGCCGTTGCCGCCGCTGTCGCCATCGCCGGTACCGCGGCGAGCGCGGTCGCGGGCGGCGCGACGGACGGGACGACCGGCCGGGCGCCGGCGGAGGTCCGCATCCACACCGACGCCGGGGCGCCCGTCGGCGGGGCGGAGTGGGGCTGCGTCGGAGGCTGCTCCAAGCCGCTGCCGTCCGGCGCGCCGACCCCGGCAGCCGACCCGGACCCGACCCCGGCCGCCACCCCCGACCCGACCCCGGCGGACACGCCCGCCGGCACCCCGACCACACCGCAGGCGCCGGCCGCACCGCAGGGCTGAGCCCGTTGTACCTGGTCACGGTCCGACTGGTGGCGACCGGCCGGACCGCTGACACCGACCACTTCACCCCACCGGGCCCGCCGCACCCGACGCGCCCGCACCTGACCGACACCGCCCTCGCCGCCCTCATCCGGCGGCACGCCCGGCCCTGCGACGGCCTGGAGCACCTGCGGGTGCGCGGCACCGCACACCGGTTCGACGTCGCGGCCTTCGTGAGCGCCGAGAACGCCGCCGCCGCCCGCACCGCGACGCACGCGATGTGTGCGCGCATTCTCGCCGAATCCCCCGCGCTGCACGGCTGGCGCGTCGCCGGCGACATTCCGGCGCCCTGGATTCTCTGAACTCCCCTTCTTTCCGTCGCATTTCGAAAGTCCGACCAAATATCGCTCCACCGTGCCCGAAACCGCCCGGACCGGCTCTTCCGTGCCGCCCGGTCGCACCGCCCTGGACGAATTCCGAAAGGACACCCGGAAAATGACCGCCGTTTCCCGCCGCCTCGCCGCCGCACTCGCCGCCGTCGCCGTCGCCGGAGCCCTGTTCACCGCCACCGTGTCACCGGCCGAGGCCGGCACGCCCGGCTCCGCCATCGTCACCCAGGCCCGAGCACACATCGGGCAGCACCGCACGGACTTGGGCTTCCCGTCCGAGGAGTGGTGCGCCGATTTCGCCCTCAAGATCTGGCGCGACGCCGGCGTGGAGAACCTGAGCGGCCTCGGCAGTTCCGTGCAGAGCTTCAAGGACTACGGGACCCGCAACAACACCACCTCGAACACCCCGCACGTGGGCGACGCCGCCGTCCACAAGACGGCGACCATCTCGCACGTGCAGATCGTCATCGGAGTCTCTGCGGACGGCAACATGATCCAGACCATCGGCGGCAACGAGGGCAGCAACAACCTCGAAACCAGCTGGGTCAAATTCGAGGACTGGCACGACTGGCACACCCAGCCCACCGTCTTCGTCAGCCCGGTCGGTCTGACCAACAGCCGCCTGCCGGCCTCGCTGGCGGGTGACGGCCGGGCGTCGGTGGTGAGCGACTCGGCGGACGGGACGCTCACGGCCTGGCACAACGCGGCCGGGTTCGCCCAGATGCCGTTCGACACCTCGGCCGTCATCGGGCAGGGCTTCACCGACCCCACCCGCGTCAAGTTCGCCGACCTCGACGGCGACGGACGCACCGACCTCATCTACGTCCAGCCCGCAGGCAACCCCCAGAACGACCCCGAGGGCACCCTGCGCGCCTGGCACAACGACGGCGGCGTGAACACCATGCCCTTCGGCAACTCCGTCATCATCGGCCAGGGCTTCATGGACCCCACCCGCGTCAAGTTCGCCGACCTCGACGGCGACGGACGCGCCGACCTCATCTACGACCAGCCCGCAAACAACCCCCAGAACGACCCCGACGGCACACTCCGCGCCTGGCACAACGACAGCGGCTTCACCACCATGCCCTTCGGCGACAGCGTGATCATCGGCCAGGGCTTCACCGACCCCGCCCGCGTCCACCTCGCCGACCTCGACGGCGACGGACGCGCCGACCTCATCTACGACCAGCCCGCAAACAACCCCCAGAACGACCCCGACGGCACCCTGCGCGCCTGGCACAACGACAGCGGCATGAACACCATGCCCTTCGGCAACTCCGTCATCATCGGCCAAGGCTTCACCGACCCCACCCGCATCCACCTCGCCGACCTCGACGGCGACGGACGCACCGACCTCATCTACGACCAGCCCGCAAACAACCCCCAGAACGACCCCGACGGCACACTCCGCGCCTGGCACAACGACAACGGCTTCACCACCGCCCCCTTCGGCAACAGCCTGATCATCGGCCAAGGCTTCAACGACCCCACCAGCACCTACTTCGCCTGAGCCCCAGCCCCCGCCCGCAGCCCCCAGCCCGCAGCCCCACCCCCCGGAAGCCACCTGGCCACCCCAGGTGGCTTCCGCCGTCGGCCGCCCCCGAAAGCGCTCACCCCAGCTGGGCCAGGCCCTCGGTGGCGATGCGCTCGAACACGGCGAGGTCGGCGGCGAAGCACGAGTCCGGGATCGGCCAGTGCACGACCAGCTCGGTGATCCCCAACTCCCGGTACGTTCCTGCCCATTGGACGAAGGCGTCGAGTGAGTCGAGCGGCCGCTCGCCGGTGAAGCCCTGGAGGAGCAGCCGGTCGAGCGAGGCCGCGTCCCGCCCCTCGGCCTCGCACGCGGCGGTGAGCTTCGCGAGCTGTGCGGCGACGACGCCCGGGGCCCGCTCCGCCGGGACGTCCGGGTCGGCCGGGTCCCCGCAGGTGACCCAGCCCTGGCCGTACCGGGCGGCGAGCCGCAGCCCGCGCGGGCCGGTCGCGGCCACGCAGAAGGGCACGCGCGGGCGCTGGACGCAGCCGGGGATGTTCCGGGCCTCGACGGCCGCGTAGTAGCGGCCGTCCCGCGTGGTCGCGTCCCGGCGCAGCAGCGCGTCCAGGAGGGGCACGAACTCGCCGAAGCGGTCGGCCCGTTCCTTCGGGGACCACTCCTCGTGCCCGAGCACCTGCGCGTCGAAGCCCGTCCCGCCGGCGCCGATGCCGACGGTGAGGCGTCCGCCCGAGACGTCGTCGAGCGTGATCAATTCCTTGGCCAGGGTGACCGGGTGGCGGAAGTTGGGGTTGGTGACGAGGGTCCCGAGGCGGATGCGTTCGGTCGCGGTGGCCGCCGCCGTCAGGGTGGGCAGCGCGCCGAACCAGGGTTCGTCGCGGAACGACTGCCACGACAGGTGGTCGTAGGTGTAGGCGGCGTGGAAGCCGAGCTCTTCGGCCCGCCGCCAGAGCTTCTGTCCCTCGCCCCACCGGTGGACGGGGAGGATCACGGTGCTGAGGCGCATGCGGCCGACTGTAGCCCGGCGGTTCCGCGCGCCGGCGGCGACAGGCCCCGGTCGGCGGTCGGCCCTCGTGGGGCGGCGCCCCTGGCGGCGGCGCCGTCGGCCGGGTGGAACCGGTGCATCCACTCCTCGGCCGCTGTCCTCAACTGCCCCTCCCCTCGTATCTGTTCCGCGCCATCACGCGCAGCATTGAATCCGGGGAGCCGACCGCCCCGACACAGCGATGAACCCCTATCCGACCGCCCCCACCCCACTACCGGGCGCTCCGCGGGCATGCGAAAGGGGACGGCCCCCCTGGTGTGGGAGGGCGGCCGTCCCCGATGTCTTCACCTCACGTCAGAAGTGCCGCAGCAGCTCGCCGAAGCGCGCCAGTCGCAGCGTCGCGTCCTCGGGTCGCAGCTCCTCGTGCTCCATGACCCAGGTGTGCTCGTGCGGGATGAAGACGGCCTTCAGTCCGGCACGGACGGCGGGCAGGATGTCCGACTTGGGCGAGTTGCCGATCATCCAGGTGCGGCCGGCGTCCAGGCCGAGCTCGACGGTGAGCCGCCGGTAGGTGTCCTCGTCCTTCTCCGGCACGATGTGGACGCTCCGGAAGTGGTGGGCGACGCCGGAGGCGTCCACCTTCCACTGCTGTTCCTCCACCGCTCCCTTGGTGAGCAGCAGCAGCTCGTGGCGCGGGGCGAGGGCGGCGAGCGTCTCGGCCACGCCTTCGATCAGCTCGACCCGACGGTCCGTCAACGGCCGTAGCAGCTCGGTGATCCGGGCGTCGTCCTCATCCGTCGCCACCCGGCCGCGGACCTCCTGGAGGCACTCGCGCAGGCTCAGCCGGAACACCTCGGAGCCGTAGCCGTGCGCCGCCACGTTCCGCGCCTCGATACCGTCGAGCAGGGCCCTCGTCCGCGCCTCGTCCCCGGGAGCGGCCACCCAGTCGATGAAGCCGTCGATGACGCGCTCGAAGAGAACGTTGTTCTCCCACAGTGTGTCGTCGGCGTCGAAGACGAGCGTCTGGCCCTTGAGCATCTGCTCCACTGATCCACCTCACGTGTACGGCAGGACGCCCGACGCTACCCGTTCCGCTTCCGCCCGCCACCCGATTTTCCCGGCCGCCCGGCACCGCGCTCAGGCCCCCAGCAGCCGCCCGGCGCGGTCGATCGTCTCCCGGAAGTTCGCCTCCGTGGTCCGCTCCCGGGCCTGCGCCACCGTGAGCCACTCCAGCGGCGACTGCGGGTTCTCCGGCCGTACGGCCTCGGGCGTCGCGGTGGCCAGCAGGAAGCGCAGGTCCGCGTGCTCGTGCGCCGGCTCGCGGGTCGAGGCGGGCACCGGCACCACGGCGACGTGCACGAGCGCCGCGTCGGGCCAGGGCGCGAGGTCCGTCAGCCCGGTCTCCTCCAGCCCCTCCCGCAGCCCGACCGCCAGGGCCTCCGTCTCGCCGGGATCGCCGTGCCCGCCGACGTGCAGCCACGCCTGCTGCCGCACGTGCCACCGCAGTAGCACCCGCCCGCTCTCCGGGTGCACGATCAGCGCGGACGCCGTGAAGTGCAGCGGCGTCCCGCGGTCCCACGCGTCCACGCCGCTCCCGAGGAGCCCGCGCGCCCGCTCGACGTCCGCCGCCTCGGCCGCTCCCCGCGCCCGGTACTCCCCGAGCAGTTCCGCAGGCCCCGTCCCACTCACCACGCCGACACCCTCCACACGCCCCTTGCCCCGCAAGCCCGTTGACCACGTCAGCCCCCCACCGTACCGGGCACGCGCGCTCCCCCGGCCGAATTGAATCCGGGCCGGCCGTCGCCCCTACGGCCGCGTGAACGTCACGTGCGTGACGCCGCTCGGGGTCGTGACCGACTCCACCTGGAAGCGCTCCTCCAGGCCCTCCAGGCCGTCCCACAGGCGCTCGCCGCGGCCGAGGACGATGGGGACGACCACGACGTGGAGGTGGTCGACCAGGTCCGCGGCGAGGAAGGCGCGGACGGTGCTCGGGCCGCCGCCGATCCGCACGTCCAGGCCGCCCGCGGCCTCGCGCGCCCGGTGGAGCACCTCGTGCGGGGTGCCGTCGACGAAGTGGAAGGTGGTTCCGCCGTCCATCTCGACGGACGGGCGCGGGTGGTGGGTGAGGACGAACACCGGGGTGTGGAACGGCGGGTTGGCGCCCCACCAGCCGGTCCAGTCGTGGTCCTCCCAAGGCCCCTGCTGGGGGCCGAACTTGCGGCGTCCCATGATCTCCGCCCCGATGCCCTCACCCCACGCGCGCGCCACGGCGTCGTCGACGCCCGTGCTGCCGCCCTCGGCCCCTTGCATCTCGCGGAACGTCCGGGTCCCGAAGAACCACTGGTGGAGCCGCGTCCCGGCGTGGCCGAACGGCTGGTCGAGGCTCTGGCCCTCCCCGGTGCCGTAGCCGTCGAGGGAGATCGAGAAGTTGTGGACTCGCACGCGGGACACGACGTGGCCTCCTGCCATCGATCCGGGGTGCGGCGGCTCACCGCACTCACCGCTGCCGAGCGTAACCGCGCCCGGCACCGGATCCCGGCAGCCCCCGGCCGCGCGTCGTACCGCCCGCTCCGCCGGAGACCCTCCGTCAGGCTCGCCGCACGCCTGCGGCGAGGGCGGCGGCCAGGGACTGGACGGCGGTCAGGCCGGCCGGGAGGTCCGGGGCGTCGAGGAGGAGCTTGACGAAGGCCGAGCCGACGATCACGCCGTCGGCGAAGCCGGCGACCTCGCGGGCCTGTTCGGCGGTGGAGACGCCGAGGCCGACGCAGGCGGGCAGGTCGGTCGTGGTGCGGGTGCGGCGGACGAGATCCTGGGCCTGGTCGCCGACCGACGTGCGGGGTGCCGATGACGCCCATGAGCGAGGCCGCGTAGAGGAATCCGCAGCCGGCGGCCGTGATGGTGGCCAGGCGGGCGTCCCGGCTGCTGGGGGCGACGACGAAGACGGTCGCCAGGTTGTGCCTGGCCGCGTGCTCGCGCCGCAGCGCGGACTCCTGGACCGGCAGGTCGGGCAGGATGCAGCCCGCGCCGCCCGCCGCCGCCAGTTCGGTGGTGAAGCGCTCGACGCCGTAGCGGTCGACGGGGTTCCAGTAGGTCATGACCAGGACCGGCGCGCCGGTCGCCTCGTACGCCTCGCGCACGGTGCGCAGCACGTCGGCGATCTTCACGCCGCCGCGCAGGGCGATGTCGTCGGCAGTCTGGATGACCGCGCCGTCCAGGACGGGGTCGCTGTGCGGCAGGCCGGCCTCGACGACGTCGGCGCCGCCCGCCAGGACGGCCTTGACCGCGTCGATGGCGCCGTCCACGGTCGGGAAGCCAGCCGGGAGGTAGGCGACCAGGGCCGCCCGGTCCTCGGCGCGGGCCTTCGCGAGGGTGGCGCTCAGCGGCTCCAGGTTCCCGGTGTGCTCGGTGCGCTCGGTGTGCTCGGTGCTCACTTGGTCTTCTCCTCTGCGGTGCCCTCGTACAGGCCGAAGTAGCGCGCGGCCGTGTCCATGTCCTTGTCACCGCGCCCGGACAGGTTGACCACGATGAGGCCGTCCGGCCCCAGTTCCCTGCCCAGGTCGAGGGCGCCGGCCAGCGCGTGGGCGCTCTCGATGGCCGGGATGATGCCCTCGGTGCGGGAGAGCAGGCGCAGGGCCTGCATCGCGGCATCGTCCGTGACGGCGCGGTACTCGCCGCAGCCGCTGTCCTTGAGGTAGGAGTGCTCGGGGCCGATGCCGTGGTAGTCCAGGCCGGCCGAGATCGAGTACGGCTCGGTGATCTGGCCCTCCTCGTCCTGGAGGACGTAGGAGCGGGAGCCGTGCAGGACGCCGGGCTCGCCGGCGGTCACGGTGGCCGCGTGCTCGCCGGTCTCGACGCCGTGTCCGGCGGGCTCGAAGCCGACCAGGCGCACGCCGGCGTCCGGGACGAAGGCGTGGAAGAGGCCGATGGCGTTGGAGCCACCGCCGACGCAGGCCGCGACGGCGCGGGCAGGCGCCGGGTGCGCTCCAGGATCTGGCGCCGGGCCTCGACGCCGATGACGCGGTGGAAGTCGCGGACCATGGCTTCGTGTTTACGACAGGCGCATATACCGCAGGCCAGAGCCCCTCCCCCGGCCGCCAGGGGCACGGCAAGCCGATCACGAGAGAAGGCGACCGGAACAGCTCAGTCCGCATTTCACCAGATCACCCAGACCAGGATCACCCCCCTGCAGTCGCTCTCCGTGCGCATCGCCCTCGTGGTCTCCACCCTCACTGCTGCGCTCGCGCTGCTTATCAGCCACACCGACGCCGATTCGGCCACCCCCGCATCACCGCCGACAACGGCCGGTCCTAACCGCCCCCTCCCTCACCCCACCCCGGGCCCGCCAACCCCCACCCCCCGCGCCAAGCGGGCTCGGCAGCCGTCCCCTCCGCCGACCATCAACCCCCGGCCGGCCAGCCGAGAGGCCAACACAAACCCGCCAGCTCACGGCGCATCAAAAAGGCCGTTCCCACACACAGCAGAACGGCCTACGCCCTGCGAAAGCAACGCGGGATGACACGATTTGAACCCGCGTTGGCGAAGGCTCAGGTGTTCGGGTACGAGCTCAGGCTCTCCGTTGTAGGTTTGGCCCTGTCATCAGCGCGGCCCGCCGGGCTTCCCTCCAGGGACATGCCCCCACCCGCACGAGTCACTTCGTGCTGCCTGGGAGCATTCCTTGCTGTTCCGCGACTCCGCGTCCGCGGTCGCCGCCGAGAGCCTGGCCGGATCACTGTTCGTGCGCCTCATCGACCAGTTCGTCCACAAGCACGGCCACAAGCCCAGCCCGTCCGAGGTGCGTTCGTGGGAACGGAGCATCCCGGTCCTGACCAATGCTCTGCTGGACGCCGGGCTCGGCATGGTGGAGGTGCTCCTCGAGTACTCGCTTCCGCTCAACAGCAAGCGCGCGGACGTCATACTCGCCGGCGTCCACCCGGGCACGGGCGCACCGTCGTACGTGGTGGTCGAGCTCAAGCAGTGGAGCAGCGCGCTTCCGGAGGACGGCGAGCCGCTGCTCTGCCGGGTCGACGCGTACACCCGACCGGTGCTGAACCCGATCGAGCAGGTCCGCGGCTACTGCGACTACCTCGTCTCCTTCAATGGCGCACTCGCCGCTCATCCCGAGCAGCTGTCCGGCGTGGCCTTCCTCCACAATGCGACGGAGTTCGGCGTCCAGGGCCTCTACGAGGTGCCGCAGGACGAGCGCGGCCGGCTCTTCACCGCCGAGCGCCGCGGGGAGTTCGTGCAGTACCTCCGCTCGAAGCTGAAGCCGGCCTCCGGCGCGGAGGCGGCGGACCAGTTGCTTGCGGGCAAGGTGTCCCCGTCCAAGCAGCTGATGGCGGTCGCCGCCGAAGAGGTCCGCGAGCGCGAGCAGTTCGTCCTGCTGGACGAGCAGAAGGTCGCCTACGAGCTAGTTCTGCGCGCGGTCCGTCGGGCGCAGCAGTCCGACCACAAGGAGGTCGTCGTCATCACGGGCGGCCCCGGCACCGGGAAGAGCGTCATCGCGCTGTCCCTCCTCGGCGATCTGTACCGGCGTGGCGTCACGGCTCTGCACGCGACCGGGTCCAGCTCGTTCACCACCACGATGCGTCGGGTCGCCGGCGCACGGAAGCGTGCGGTCCAAGACCTGTTCAAGTACTTCAACAGCTTCATGACCGCCGAGCGCAACGGGCTGGACGTGCTGATCTGCGACGAGGCCCACCGGATCCGGGAGACGTCGGCGAACCGCTACACGCGGGCCGCCCAGCGCACCGGCAAGCCCCAGATCGAGGAGCTGATCGACGCCGCCCGAGTGCCCGTGTTCCTGCTGGACGAGCACCAGGTCGTCCGGCCGGGCGAGATGGGCACCGTGGCCCAGATCCGGGCCGCCGCCGCCGTGAAGGGCCTGGACTGCCAGGTGGTCGAACTGGACAGCCAGTTCCGCTGCGGCGGCAGCGACGCCTACCTGCACTGGGTGGTACGCCTCCTGGACCTCGAACCCGGCGGCCCCGTCGATTGGGAGCCCGACGGCAAGGTCGCCCTGGAGGTGGCCGACAGCCCCCAGGAGCTGGAGGCCTTCCTCGACGCCCGGCGCGCGGAGGGATACGGCGCCCGCATGTCGGCCGGATACTGCTGGAAGTGGACCACGAAGGTCGCTCCCGGAGACCCGCTCCCCCTCGACGTGCACATCGGTGACTGGGCCCGGCCGTGGAACGTCTACGGCGACCGCTCGATCGCCGGCGCCCCTCCCGCCGCACTCTGGGCCACCGACCCGGCCGGCTTCGGCCAGGTCGGCTGCGTGTACACGGCCCAGGGCTTCGAGTACGACTGGAGCGGCGTCATCCTCGGGCCGGACCTCGTCTGGCGGACCGACCGGTGGATCACCGACCGGACGGCGTCGAAGGACCCCGTCTTCCGCAAGTCCACCACCGACGCCGACATCGACCGCCTGATCCGCAACACCTACAAGGTGCTGCTGACGCGAGGAATGATCGGCACAGTCGTGTACTCGACGGACCCGGAGACCCGCGCCAAGTTGCGGGACCTGGTCACCGGGCAGCAGACGGGCCGGATCGAAGCAGCGCACGACCGCGGCCGATTGCCACTCACTGATCACACGTGAGGCAATCGGGACGAACCAGTCTGCACGGTCGGGGACAGCCGTGCAGGCTGGAGTCGGACGGCACATGACCACCGCTGATGGGTCGGCGATCGGACGGCCCGCTCTCAGCTGACAGGAGCCGGACCCAGAGCCGCTCGGGGCGTACCGCGGAAGACCTGTTCGGCGTGCCACTCCCGGTGTCGCCCGGCGACCGATGGAATCCCTGCCTGCGGGCCGATGACCGGCCGCCCGGCCAACGCGAGCACATGCTGCCTGCTGGCCTCGCTGCGTCCGACGAAGCGCTGCGAGACGAGTATGCGGTGCCCCGCGCCCAGGCCCAGGACGCCCTTGTCGAAGAGCTTGTGGTGCAGGGAGCACAGGCACAGACCGTTGTCGACCTCATCCGGCCCGTCGTAGGACCACCAGCGCACGTGAGCTGCTTCCAGGCCCACCGTGCTCGCTCCCAGCATCCCGTCGTAACCACAGAAGGCACACTGGAACTCGTAGGCGGTCAGGACGAGTTCACGCATCCGCTTGTCCCGCTGCCGTCGCGCCGCCCGCTCTGCTCCGCCCAGGGTGCCGGTCACGCCCTCGGTCTCGACCAGGTCCAGGTCGAGACCAACGGCCTCGCACAGGTCGGTGTGCAGCGACGACGGGAAGTGGAAGTCCAGGAGCACCCGCGCAAGCCGCCCCAGCAGCGCCGGCTCCCTCCGCAGAGCCGTTCGCAACTCGGGCGCGAGCCTTCCGGTCGCGCCGCTGGAGCGGAGGACCCGCACCCCGCTTCCAGGGCTCCCGGCCCCTTGATCAGTTCTGACCTCCCACACGCCGTCACTGACCAGATGATGGAACGGGTACGCAGGGGTTGTCGGATGGGACGGCCCGTACTCCTCGAGCAGCCGCTTCAGCTCCGCCTCGACAGCGCTGTACCTCAGTTCACCATCAGCATCGCGCTGGAAGCTGCCCAGCGCGTACAACAGCAACAACGGTTTGTGCGGCGCCCGAACATCGTTGTTCGTCCACCGCCGCAGCTTCGCCACCCGCTCCAGCCAGTCCATGGCCGCCCAGCGTATTCCGGGACACCGACACGACCTCAGCCTCAGTCCTCCACACTGAAAATCGGCCTGGCGTCGCCGCCCTACACAAGGTGGTCCCAAACTCCTCCCGGCGATCCTCCGCCTCACCAGGCAGCACTACCTGCTCCGTGCACCCTGAGATCCCCCGATGCGCCCTTGATCCACCGTGTCGTTCAGCGGACTGTCAGACCCTGAGTTGGTCATAGGACGATCGATCGGGGGATTCTCATGTCGGACGCACACTCCGCCAGTCCGTGGGCACGTACGGTCTTCGGCTCCCTCGCGGCCGAGGTCACGGCAATCGTGCCCGCATGCCTTGTCCGGGCCCACGAACGCGCCCAAGGCGGCCACGAAGGCGTCCACACGCAGACGCTCGAAGCGTACGGACACGGGCTCTACGCCGCACAGTACGAGGAGCTATCGGCCGGCCTCTCTCAGCTCCCCGGCGTTGAGCTGGTGCGGCTCCAGGCGCGGACCGTCGCAGTGATCGCCGGCCATGTCATCTACCCCTACCGGTACGCGAAGAAGGACGTGCCCGTGACTGCTGCCAGACTCCGCAGCGCGTCAGGCCTTCGCGCTGACCTCATCCGCAGGCACGGCCCCGACCCACGTCAGGGAGAGCTGGATCTCGACATCGAACTGCCGGATGAGGACGAGCCTCATGCGGATCTCGCCCGCCTCTCGCCGGACACCAAGCTTGTTCTCGTCGCCTACGCCTGCTCGCTGACTGACGGCGTGGTCCGCCTGGAATGGGGGTCCGCGGAACTTCACCGCGAAGATCGTTCACTAATCTGGCACCGCCATGAGCCCCTGCCTATCCCCCGAAAGCGCTGATGTGAGACCTCCCAGCGGGTAGCTGCTGAAATTCGACCAGCGGCGCGCGGTGGCGGGTTGTGGCGGAGTGATGGCAGCTCCAACGCCATGCTGCGTCGGCGGACGCCGTCGAGGTGCTGCTGGCGTGGTGGAATCTCACCGCCGTAAACAAAAACCACCTCCACCTTGTCCGCCCGGGTCGTCGTCTCGCTGGAGCGGTGTACTGCGGCCACGCGGGCAAGTCTGCCGGAGAGCGCCTCCTTCGAAGGGCTCGTGTTCTGCCAATCGGACGGCGCACCGCTACGCCCGCCCGCATCCTGATCGACTCAGAAGTCCCACTGGTCGTCGGATCGAAGACGCTGCAGCACTCGACGCTGTCGACCACGGTCAACATCCACGGGCACCTGCTCCCGCACGCCACCCGCGATGCGGTCACCGCACTGCGCCAGGCCCTGGACGACGCCTCGCCACCATCCGCCATCCCCAGCGGCGAGTCGCCAGTCCTCTCGAACACCCCATAGCCGGCCACGCGTCACGGGACCACAGGCCTGCCATCACCATTCACTCAAACGAGAACAGCGGGTCCGTCATTTCTGACAGACCCGCTGGTCACATACGTCGGGACGACAGGATTTGAACCTGCGACCCCTTGACCCCCAGTCGCCGGGCGATAGCCATCGCTGCACGTCATACGGTAGACAGCCCGCGCTGTTCGTTCACCGAAAGACGCCTCAGAGACAGTGGTGAACGACGCGTGGTCCCCAGCACGTCCCCATCGATACCCCTTCCACTGCGGCCTCTCAGCTACCTTCGGTGGGCAACCGCATACAAAGGAGTGGAACTCGGGATAGCCATGCAGGTCGTACTCGGCGATCTCGCTGCGACCGTGGGTCTGTACAAAGAACGGTGTAACTCCCGATCAAGGAAGTAGCACCTGATGAAGGAAGTGACCGTCTCGGCCGCGGCCGTCGAGGCAGCGAAGCCGGTGGAGTTGCAGCCGGACGCCTTGGACGACCAGTTGATCGGGCAACTGGTCGACCGGGCCCGAGCGAGCGGGCTGCAGCTCACCGGCGCCGGAGGCCTGCTCCAGCAGCTCACGAAGAAGATCCTGGAGTCCGCCCTCGAGGGCGAGATGACGGACCACCTCGGCTACGAGAAGCACGACCCGGCAGGGGCCGGCAGCGGGAACTCGCGCAACGGCATCCGGTCGAAGACCGTGCTGACCGAGGTCGGCCCGGTCGAGATCGACGTCCCCCGCAACCGGGAAGGCTCGTTCGAGCCGCAGCTGGTCCGCAAGCGCCAGCGGCGGCTGTCCGGAGTTGACGAGATGGTGCTCTCGCTGTCCGCCCGCGGTCTGACGCACGGGGAGATCTCCGCGCACCTGGCCGAGGTCTACGGCGCGGAAGTATCCAAGCAGACCATCTCCACGATCACGGACCAGGTGATCGAGGGCATGGCCGAGTGGCAGAACCGGCCGCTCGATCCGGTCTATCCGGTGGTCTTCATCGACTGCGTGCACGTGAAGCTCCGCGACGGCCAGGTCGCCAACCGGCCCATCTACGTGGCGCTGGCGGTCACGGTCGAGGGCACCCGCGAGATCCTCGGGTTGTGGGCCGGCGACGGCGGCGAGGGCGCCAAGTACTGGCTGCACGTCCTGACCGAGATCAAGAACCGCGGCGTCGCGGACGTGTGCATGGTCGTCTGCGACGGTCTCAAGGGCATGCCGGACGCCATCGCCGCGGTCTGGCCGCAGGCCGTCACCCAGACCTGCATCGTCCACCTGATCCGGGCCTCGTTCCGCTACGCGGCCCGGCAGGACTGGGACAAGATCTCCAAGGCGCTCAAGCCCGTCTACACGGCTCCGACCGAGGACGCCGTCCTGGAGCGGTTCGTGGAGTTCACCGAGGCCTGGGGGAAGAAGTATCCCGCGATCGTGCGGCTCTGGGAGAACGCCTGGGCGGAGTTCGTGCCGTTCCTGAGCTTCGACGTCGAGGTCCGCCGGGTCATCTGCACCACGAACGCGATCGAGTCCGTCAACGCCAGGATCCGCAAGGCCGTCCGCTCGCGCGGGCATTTCCCGAACGAGCAGGCCGCGTTGAAGTGCGTCTACATGGCGATCATGTCCCTCGACCCGACCGGTGACGGCCGAAAGCGCTGGATGACCCGCTGGAAGGCTGCGTTGAACGCCTTCGAGATCGCCTTCGACGGCCGACTCTCCGCCGGCCGCCGTTAACTCAACCCAACCGAGTTACACCGTTCACTGGACAGACCCGCGACCGTGCCATACCGGGATGGTACGGAGCCACAGCGATCTGCGAGGCGTTGTGCCGCATGGTCTCGATGCTGCGATGGTGCCGCACGGGGATGGTGCGTAGCGACCCATCCGACGCCTGTTCCCGGGCGTGTTCCAGCTGATGCTGAGATGGTGCTGCACAAGAGCGGTGCGGAGCGACGTTGGTCAATGTGGCGGTTGCGCCGCCGACCTGGTCCCTGCGATGGTGCCGCACCGGGATGATGCGGAGCGACTTGTTCCAGCTCCGGCAATCGTTCTTCGGGCAGCCAACTGCGATGGTGCCGCACCGGCGAGGTGCAGAGGTGCCGGCTACCGCCAGGACGACGACGGCCTGATCGCAACGCTGCGATGGCGCCCTATCACGGTGCTATGGCGCAACGGTGATGCCATGTTGGGCCCAGCCGGTGCCGAAATTGCTGCGATGGTGCCGTACCAAGATAGTGCGGTACGACCCGCGGGGCCGCCGGCATGGACTATGCAGGCGTCCGCGCTGTAATGGTGCCGCTCCGGGTGCGGAGCGGCACCTTGGTGGCGTGGCCCTGCTCTTCGCGCAGTTGCAGGCTGCGATGGTGCCGCACCGGGGTGGTGCCGAGCGACCCGCCAAAGAAGTAGCCGTGGTGGTCCAGCGGGAGATGCTGCGGCCATGAAGCACCGACAAGTTGCAGAGGGACATTGCCGTCCTGGCCGTTCGCTGGTTCCAGCACTGGATGCTGCGATGGTGCCGTACCAAGGTGGTGTGGAGCGGCCTCGGCGTTGGCGTAGGTCTTGCCGGCGGAGTTGCCGCTGTGATGGTGCCGCACTAGGACCGTACGGAGGGGCCTTGCGGAGTTGGGTGACGTACTCGCCGAAGTCCGAGCTGCGATGGTGTCGCACCAGGGTGGTGCGGCGAGACTAACGCGGTAGTGGCCGCCGGCTCCCCGGCAACGTGGCTGAGATGGTGCTGCACCGGGGTGGTGCGGAGCGACAGCTGGGCCACGCGCTCGCTGAACGGGTCCCAGATACTGCGATGGTGCCGCACAGGGGTGGTGCGGAGGCACGCATGTCGCCCTCGCGGACGCACACCACGTCGGCGGTGCTGCGATGGTGTGCCGCACCGTGGTGTGGAGCGATGCCGAAGACGAGGATTCCGACACTCAGATGGCCGCGGAGCGACCTCGCCCGGGCGTACCTGGAGCTGATGGAGGAGACGCTGAGATGGTGCCGCACCGGGGGTGGCGCAGAGTGACTTGCTCGTCCGGGGTCATCTCCACGCTCAGCTTGCGGCTGCGATGGTGCCGCACCGGGATGGTGCGGAGCGACCAGGCCCAGCACGATGCCGTCCGTCTCGCGCGGGCCGCTGCGATGGTGCCGCACCGTGGTGGCGCGGAGCGACTGCGTCGGCCTGTGGCAGATCAACGTCCCCATGCACGTGCTGCGATGGTGCCGCTCCGTGGTGGTGAGGAGAGACCCCGGTGGGGCCGGCACTCGGCGGAGACGATCTGGACGCTGCGATGCTGCCGCACGGAAGCGGTGCGGAGGCACACCGTGGCCTGGGCCCAGGGCGCGGCAAACGGCCCTGGCTGCGATGGTGCCGCACCGGGATGGCGCGGCGCGACGGCAACGGCGGGTCTGCGACCAGCACTTCGGGGACGTGCTGCGATGGTGCCGGACCAGAACGGTGCGGAGGGAGCCGGGCGGGTCGTGGCGGGCGCCGACGCCGAAGAAGTTGCGATGGTGCCGCACCGGGACGGTGCGGAGGGACCGCGGCCGACCTGATCTTCTGGGGCATCGACCTGGGGCTGCGATGGTGCCGCACCAGGGTGGCGCGGAGCGACACCGCTCCAAAGACGTGCGATTCAGCCCCGAGCTAGGGCTGCGATGGTGCCGCACGAGGGTGGTGCGGAGCGACCTGACGCTGTCGCGCGGGCTCATCTGCGGCGACGCGCTGCGATGGTGCCGCACCATGGTGGTGCGGAGCGACAGGGCCAGGGCGAGGAGGAGCTCAACCCGAGGGCGAAGCTGCGATGGTGTCGCACTGGTGAGGCCCGGAAGAACGTAAGGTGCGTCGCCTACGGGGCGGGTTCCACGGCGGCTGCGATGGTGCCGCGGCAGTTGGCTACGGAGGGGAAGGTCGAGTGCGCGGCCGGCACGGGCGATGTAGTCCAGCCTGCGATGGTGCCGCACCGGGGTGGCGCGGAGCGACGGTGAGGGCACGCACGTTGCCGCCCGGCGGCCGGACGCTGCGATGGTGCCGTACCAAAGTGGTGCGGAGCGACCTGGGACCAACGCCGGCCACATCGACGAGGACGACATGCCGTGGTGGTGCGGAGCGACTGGCCTGCTCGGCCGCGAGGCCGCCAACACAGTCATGCTGCGATGGTGGCGTGAAGCGACGTGGTGGGTGGCGCGCCCGGCGATATCGACCTGAAGCTGCGATGGTGCCGCACCGGCGTGGTGCGGAGCGACACGTGATGACCGCCTTGCAGTCGGTCGTGGACACAGAGCTGCGATGGTGCCGCACCGGCGTGGTGCAGAGCGACGGCAGTTGAGCTGCTGGTTCGGTGGTTCAGCGGGGCAGTTGCTGTGTCTGCCAGGGGCATCCATCGGGGCAATTCGGACTTGTTGCTTCGGCGCGGTGGGGTGTTCTCGTGTGTGCTTGTGGTTCCGAAGTCGTGGTCGGCCGGGACTGCTTTCTAGGTGTTGGCGCTGTGGAGTTGTCAAGGACCGGGTGTTGGTGGGGTGACCCGGGGGTGGGGTTCAGGGCCAGAAGTGGCGGCTGGCGGCGAGGGGTCCGTTGGATTGTCTGAGGCCGGTTCGGGGCGCGGCGCAGAGGGCGGTCGCGTTGTGGTGGTGCCGCACGGTCGGGCACAGCAACGACCACGACGTTGACCAACTCATCGACCTGGTCGAAACTCTGCAATGGTGCCGCACCGGTGAGGTGCGGAGCAACTACGGCCTACACGACATCGTCCACGCGGGCAACGAGCTGCGATAGTGCCACACCCAGATGGTGCGGAGGACCCCGCTACACCGCTGGTCAGCAGACGCGGGCGGCTGCCTGCGATGGTGCCACACCGAGACGGTGCGGATGAGGGGTGGATCTCCTAGTGGGGCTGACCCGACTCGAAACGCTGCGATGGTGCCGCGCCCGAATAGGACAAAGGGGCGACCGGATCGTCTGCCCCGCAGGCGAAGGCGGCGGGCTGCGATGGTGCCACACCGGCAAAGAGCGGAGGAAGTTGAACCAGTTCTCTCCGAACAACGCTCGCGCTGAAGCGCTGCGATGGAGCCGCTACATCGAGGTGCGGAGACGCTCGCGGCGGCGTGGTCGGCCCACTTGGACTCCAGCTGGCCGCGATGGAGCCGCACCGATGAGGTGCGGAAGCGCCTCAACTCGAGCGCCACGGACGCCGGGCGTCTTGGTGCTGCGATGGTGCCGCGCCGGGACGGTGAGGAACGATACGTCGTGCGACTCGATCAGGCCTCGCAGGGTGTGGCTGCGATGGTGCGTAGCGGCCGCCGTATTAGTTTGCCAGGCCACCCGAACCATGACATTGCGATGGCGCGCACCCGGAAGTTGCGGAGCGACGTTCCCGTCCAGGAGTCTGCGGGTTCCCTGGCGGGCTGCGATGGTGCCAACCGGTGAGGCTCGGAGACGCCACGCGCCCCGTCGTTCTGGTCGTGGACGACCCGGTCGCTGCGGTGGAGCCGTACTTGTTCGTGCGGAGCGACGCCCACGACCGGGCTTGTCACGGTCCCGCCGTTAGCACTTCGATGGTGCCTCACCGAGATGGTGCGGGAGATACTCCCGGCTGGACTGGAAGCGCGGCCGATTGAACGTGCTGCGATGGTGCTGCACCGGGCGGTGCGGAGCGACGTTGGAGACCCGGGTTCCGGTCATCAGCGCGATGGGGCTGCGATGGTGCCGCACTGAACTGGTGCGAAGGGCGCGCCCGAAGAGGACGCCTCCTTCACCGAGTACATGACGCTGCGATTGTGCCGCACCGTGACGGTGCGGAGCGACAGTTCGGCGAGCACCGACCGTCCGGGGCGTACCCGGCGCTGAGATGGTGCCGCACCGGGACGGTGCGGAGCGACCTGTGGTATCCGGCGACTTCATCACCGCCGCCCTGTGGCTGCGATGGTCCCGCACCGGTGGGGTGCGGAGAGCCAGAAAGCCGGCCTCGGAGGGAGCCACGCCAGGGTCACTGCGATGATTGCCGCACCAGGACGATGCGACACCGTCACAGCCCAAGCAATGTGCTGGCACATCATGGCCGACGCACTGCGCTGATGTCGCACTGGCGTGCGGATAAGCCACCGAGGTGGTGGCCGGCGTGCAACAGCAGGACCTGCGGCGATGGTGCCGCACTGGAAAGGCGCAGAGGGGCCGGGCCCCAATCCGCTGCTCAACGTCGCATGCAATGAGATGCACCAATGGTGCCGCACCGGTGGCAGTACGGAGCGACTGGCGCGTCTGAGCGGAAGACGAGAGTGGTGGCGAAGCGCTGCGATGGTGCCACACCGAGACGGTGCGGAGCGACACGGTCCCTTGGCTGGAGCGCATCAGGGCCGCGCTGCTGCGATGGTGCCGCACCGGGATGATATGAAGCGACCGCTGAACCAGGCCTTTGAACTTGCCGACGCCCGCGAGGCTGGGATGGTGCCGCACCAGGATGGTGCGGAGCGACGGAGTGGACTGGCCTATGAGGTAGTCCCGGGGCACGCCGCTGCGGCGGTGCCACACCAAAATGGTGTGGGGAAACGCCGGGCGCGGTACCGAGTCCGGTCTTCTTGACCATGCTGCGATGGTGCCAGACCGGGGAGGTGCGGAACGACCCATGCACGCCGGGATTGCAGCCCGCGACCACAAAGCTGCGATGGTGCCGCATCGGGACGATGTAGAGCGACCCTTCCGGACTGCTCCGCGTTCTTCCATGGCGTCTTAGCTGCGATGGTGTCGCACCGGGACGGTGCGGAGCGACAAAATGCTGCGCGATCTCAGAATCGCGGCAGGACTGCTGCGATGGTGCCGGATCGGGGAGGTGTGGAGGAACAACACCGTATCCCTGGCGGCCGTCGAGGGTCAGAAGCTTCGATGGTGCCGCACCGGGATGGCGTGGGGCGACTGCCCGGAGCGGCCGACCCGTTCTTGACGAACAGGTGGCTGCGATGGTGCCGCACCGGAAGGGTGTGGAGCGACGGCGTATGAGCTGCTGGTTCGGCGGTTCGGCGAGTCAGTTGCCGCACCTGCGAGGGTTCCCTTTGGGGCAATTCGGACTTGTTGCTTCGGTGTGGTGGGGTGTTTCCGTGTGTGCTTGTGGTTCCGAATTCGTGTTCGGCCGGGGTCTCGTTCTGCGAGTTGGCGCTGTGGAGTTGTCAAGGACCGGATGTCAGTCGGGTGGCCGGGGTCGAGGTTCAGGGCCAGAGGTGGCGGCTGGCGGCGAGGGGGCGTTGGATTGTTTGAGGCCGGTTCGGGGCGCGGTGTAGAGGGCGGTGACGTTGTGGTGATGCCGCACGGTCGGGCACAGGAGCAACCACGACGTTGACCAACTCATCGACCTGGTCGAAACTCTGCAATGGTGCCGCACCTGGTAGGTGCGGAGCGACAGTTCGGCGAGCACCCGGTCGGTGACGAGGTCGCAGCTTCGATGGTGCCCCACCCGTGAATCGCGGAGGAACCGCAGTCGTCCTAAGCAACGCCCGACACCAGCTCCCGATTGGGATAGTGCTGCACCGAAATGGTGCGGAGCAATGACTCGGTTGGCAACTGGGTCGGCCCGGTCTACGGGCTGCGATGGTGCCGCACCGGGGCGGTGCGGAGCGACCTCCAGGTCCACCAGCGACGGGCGGGCCTCGTAAACGCTGCGATAGTGCCGCACCAGGGTGGTGCGGAACGACCCCGGACGGTGATCCTCGTTGGGCCGCAGGGCTCGCGGCTGTGATGGTGCCGCACCGGGACGGTGCAGGGCGACGGGTGACCATGTGCCTGCGGCCTCGCTGATGATGACGCCGCGCCGGGAGGGTGCAGGGCGACATCGATGTACTGGTCGATCTCCACAACGGCGGCACACTGCGATGGTGCCGCACTGGTGACGTGCAGAGGCGCTCTCCGAGGAGGAACGGCACACGTGGCGGTTCGTCGAGCTGTGATGGAGCAGCACCGCTGAGCTGCGGAGCGACCCGCGCGAGGACTGCCCGGAGTGCGTGGACTATATGAAGCTGCGATAGTGCCGCAGCACGATGGTGCAAAGCGGCGGCCGACTCAGCCAAACCACCCGACAGGGCCTGCTGCACCTGCGATGGTGCCGTACCCGAGACCCGAGCTGGTACGGAGCGACCTGGTCTTCGAGCTCCTCCTCCAGGCCGTAGCGGGGGCTGCGATGGTGCCGCACGGGGATCGTGCGGAGAGGTACCGGCGGTGACGGGAATTCCAACCCCAACCTCGTACTGCGATGGTGCCTAACCAGGGTGGTGCGGAGCGACGCCGAACTTCTCACCCACGCCGCCACCACCGGAACGCTGCGATGGTGCCGCGCCGGGGTGGTGCGGAGCAACGGGCGATCTGCTTCGGCCTCGGCATGTACTTCGGCCTGCGATGGTGCCGCACCAGGTGGTGCGGAGCGATGGCGTATGAGCTGCTGGTTCGGTGGTTCGGCGAGTCAGTTGCCGCACCTGCGAGGGTTCCCTTTGGGGCAATTCGGACTTGTTGCTTCGACGTGGTGAGTGTTTTCGTGTGTGCTTGTGGTTCCGAAGTCGCGTCCGGCCGGGACATTGTGGGCTTGATTCGCTTTGACGGACGCCCCTGATCAGGGGCTTCGGCCCCGGTAAGGATGATGTCCATCATGGAGAGCATGGGGAAGAAGAAGAAGCCACGCCCTCGCCGCTCGTTCACGCCGGACTTCAAGACCTAGATCGTCGAGCTGTGCCGACGCGGTGACCGCTCGGTCGGCCAGGTCGCCAAGGACTTCGACCTGACCGAGACCGCGGTGCGCGACTGGGTGAGACAGGCCGAGGTCGACGCCGGTGATCGCGACGGCCTGACCAGCGACGAGCGCGAGGAACTGGCGAGGCTGCGGCGGGAGAACCGCCGCCTGCGCGAGGACGTGGACATCCTCCGCCGGGCCACGGCTTTCTTCGCGACGGAGACCCGGTGACGGTGCACCCGTTCATCGAGGCGGAGAAGCAGGCAGGCCACAACGTCAAACGGGCGTATAAACTGCTCCAGGTCTCCCGAGCCGCCTTCTACGCCCGCCGCACCGAGACCCCCGGCCCCCGCGCCGTGCGCGACGCGGAGCTCACCGAGAAAATCACCAAGGTCCATGAGACCTCCCGCGGCACCTACGGCGCCCCGCGCGTCCACGCCGCCCTGCACCGCCAGGGCACCGCCTGCGGCCGCCGAAGGATCGCACGCCTGATGCGCCAGGCCGGCCTCGAAGGCCGGCACCGAAGACGGCGCCAGCGCACCACGATCCCCGACCCCCGCGCCGCCACCCGCCCGGACCTGGTCCTACGCGACTTCCAGCCCCACCCGGCAGCCCTCGACGCGCGCTGGTGCGGCGACATCACCTACATCCCCACCGACGAGGGCTGGCTCTACCTGGCCACCGTCATCGACATCGCCTCCCGCCGCGTCGTCGGCTGGGCCACCGCCGACCACCTGCGCACCGAACTGGTCGCCGACGCCCTACGGGCCGCCTGCCACACCCGCCGCCCGACTGGTCCGGTGATCTTCCACTCCGATCGCGGCTGCCAATACACCAGCCGTGAATTCGCTAACCTGGCAGCCGAGTTCCGCGTTCAGCTGTCGGTCGGCCGCACCGGCCAGTGCTGGGACAACGCCCTCGCCGAGTCCTTCTTCGCCACCCTCAAACGGGAACTACTCGGCGACCACCCCTGGCCCAGCAAGGCCGCAACACGGACCGCGATCTTCGAGTGGATCGAAGCCTGGTACAACATACGCAGACTGCACAGCAGCCTCGACTACCGCAGTCCCGCCGAATACGAGACCGCCCTGGCGGCCTGACCACCACACCAACGGTGTCCGTCAAAGCGGAGCAAGCTCATTGTTGTCTGTGTTGGCGCTGTGGAGTTGTCAAGGATCGGGTGTTGGAAGGGTGGCCGGGGGTGGGGTTCAGGGCCAGAGGTGGCGGCTGGCGGCGAGGGGTCCGTTGGATTGTTTGAGGCCGGTTCGGGGTGCGGTGTAGAGGGCGGTGACGCCGAGGTTGGTCAGCATTCTGGCATTGCGGTTCGTGTCGGGTTCGGCGGCGCGGACGGCGTGGTGTTCAAGCAGGACGGTCACGTCGGTGGTGGTGAGTGGTGGTGTCCAAGCGGGCCAGCGTAGGGCGCCGCGGCTGTCGGTGGTGTCCCAGCTGGTGGCGGCTTGGGTGCGGCCGGTGGCGGTGAGGCGGAAGGTGGCGAGGGCGTGGAGGGCGAGCCAGGTGGGGCCGGGCGCTCCGCGTTGGTAGGCCTTGCCTTCGGAGTTGGTGTGGGCGTCGCCGAGGGAGCGGTGGTCGAAGTTGGCGGAGGCGTAGTCTGGGACGCGGCGCCAGCCGTCCAGGGCTGAGCGGATCTGTCGCGGGTCCTTGTGGCAGCCGAGGACGGCTTTCTGCATCAGGCCGGTGATGGTCATCTGGCCGGCGGCGGCAATCAGCGGGGTGACGGGGGTGCGCCGCACCGTGGCGGGTCCCGGTTCTTTCATGGGCTCCGGATCGTTCTTGCCGGTCTTGGGTGTGGTGTCTTCGAAGCACATGACGTTGGCCAGGGAGGCGAACCAGCGGGCTTGGCGGTCGCCCGTCTCGCGTTCGTATTGGGCGAGTTCGCGTAGCGTCTGGTGCGCGGTGTCGACGCGCATGCGCAGGGCTTCGTTGGGGGCGGTGGTGTCCTCGCGTGGTCGGGTGAGGAGTCCGGGAACATGTGGAAAGGAGTCCCAGACTTCGTCCTCCGTACTGGCTGCGTTGGCGTCCTCATCCTCTCCGTCCTCCGTCTCGGCGCTGTCCGCGGGCTCCCCGGTTCCGCGAGATGTCTTGGCGGGCATGGGCGGAAGGTGGCTGGTGAGGAGCTCGGTGAGGGTGTCGAGAGTGAGAGGCTGGTCGGTGGTGAGGACTGCTGCGCCGGCCGGGCCCTTCCAGTGGAGTAGGGGCTCGGTGGGCAGGGCGGCTGTGGTGAGTTCGAGGACACCGAGGGCGGCGAGGAATCCGAGCGGGTCGTCGGAGCGGAGTGCGGGGAGTTCGAGCTGGTGCATGGTCAGCTGCCTTCTTCAGAGCAGGCGATGTCGGCGAGACGAACAACAGCTTCGAGGAGGGCCAGGCCCCAGAAGCCGTAGCGCCGGTTAAGCGCGCGGAAGCGGCGCGGGCCATTCCAGTCGATGCCGATCACCGTGCTGGAGACGGTGACGGTGGTGTCGTCGGGCATGGTGCACTCGACGAGGACCGGCTCGGGGTCGGCGAACGCGGGCAGCATCGGGCGGGCGTAGCCGTGGTGGGCGGCAACGAGGTGGGTGACGAGGTCGTGGTCGAGGCCTCGGGCGGCGGCGGGGCCGGTGGCGAGCCATGCCTGGACCGCGGCGGCACTGAGCGCTTCGTGGCGCAGGTCCTTGGACCAGTTGGCCAAGCGGGCGGCGCGTCTGCGGGCGGTGCGGTCCGCGGGATCCATGCCGGACTTGGCGAGGGGTTCGGGCAGGGACTCGGCGAGCAGGCGGTCACCGGAACAGAGCATGCACTGGAACCGCAGGTGGTCCTTCCCGCAGTCATGACTGGCCGCCGCGAGCACGACGGCGTCGACCAGGTCATCGGGCAGTCCGACGCCCCGGGCGAAGTCGCGGGCGCGTTCGCCGACGGCCTTGTGGTGGTACTTGAGGGTGACGGTGCGGGTGAGACTGCTGCTGTCCGGGTCCTCGTCGTCCACGGCGATCCGGTAGCGGCCGGCCTCGGTGAGCCGGGGCGGGACGAGGACGATCCGGCTCGGACCGCCATGGTCGAGCAGCACCACCCCGACCACAGCCGCCCGTCCGATACGCCACTCGGGAACCTCCAGCAGGGTCTCCAGGCGCTGGCGCAGCGCCGGGGTGTGCCGGGAGAAGCTGTCGTGCGCGGTGTCGGTGGGCAGGGCGGCGAGCAGCCTGGTGATCGCGGCACGGACCGCGTCGGTCGTGCTCGGGGCGTCCGGGTCGCCGGGGTCTGCGGTGAGATCGGCGTGGGCCTGCTTGATGATCGGGGTGAACTGCTCGGGGTCGCTGCCGGTGGTGCTGGCCAGGACGGCCGCGTCGAGGCGTAGCGGGGTGCGGGTGTTGTCGGTGGGGTGGTCGCCGAGGTCGGGGACAGGGGTGTCGGGGCCTGCGGTCCAGCCGTAGGCGTCGTGGCCGCCGGCGGTGGTGGGCAGGACGAGGGTGGCGCCGGGCTTCAGGTCGTCGACGGCGCGTGGGGTGGTCCAGGTGCCGTCGGTCTCGCGTTGGAGGACGGTGGTGCGCAGGCGGGTGGGTAGGTTGCGGGGTTCGGGTGTGGTGTCGGCGTTGGTGCCCTCGAGGTCGCTGGTGTCGGGGGTTGTGCGGGGTTGGGTGAGGAAGCGGCGCACCGCGGCGAGGGGCAGGGCGAGGGTTTCGGCGGTGTGGACCGGGGTGGTGAGGATGTGTTCGGCGAGGGTTTCGGGGTCGGTGGTGTCGGTGGGAAGGTCGGCGCGCCACAGGAGTTGGACTTCGGGCTGGCCGCTGTCGAGGCCGTGGAGGAAGGGGCCGGGGGACTCGTCGGGGACGGGGATGGGGCTGGTGCGGGCGAAGGCGCCCAGGCGTACCTGCTCAACCGGGGGGATGTGTTCGCCAGCGCGGGTGAGCTGTGCGGTGTCGGTGCCGTCCAGCAGACCGGGCAGGGTGGCGGGATTAAGGACCAGGCCGTCGAGGAGGTGGGGGGTCAACTCGGCAGGGTCCTGGGTGTCGTGGGTGGGGGCGTGCTGGGTGAGCCACTGCCAGGTGTTAGCGGCGGCCTGGCCGTAGACAGGGATGCGGTCGGGGTCCTCGGGATGGTGGGTGCGTACGAGGATCGCGGGCACGGGGCCGAGTTCGCCTCGGCGGTCGAGGCGTCCGAGGCGCTGCAGTGCGGACGCCCAGTCGCCGCATTCGCTGACCATCGCCCCGAAGGTGCAGTCGATCCCTACTTCGAGGGTCTGGGTGCTGATCACGACGAGGAGGCGTTCGCGGTCCGGATCGATGCCGTCGAGGAGTTCGGCCAGCGGGCCGGTGACGAGCAGGTCGCGCTCCGCGGGACGGCAGCGGCCGGTCAGCAGCAGCACGTCCACGTCGGTGCGCCGGGCCAGGGCTTCGTGGGCGGCGCGGGCGTGGGTGATGGTGTTGGCGATCACCGCGACCGCGGGCAGCCGCAGGAGGGGCAGGAGGGCGTCCAGGCCAGTCTCGGCCGCGAGGGCGAACGCCTCGGCGGGCTTCTTCGACCAGTTGCTGGCGTCCAGCAGCGTCACGTGGCGCTCGGCCGCGATTCGCCGGCCAGCGATGGGGTGGTTGCGGTCGGCTTCACCGATGCCCAGGCGGGGGCGGCGGCTGATGGCGCTGGTCGCCGATAGGCTCACCACCCGAAGCGCCCGTGCCGCCAACTCCTCCCGCATCGCTGCCTGTTGGTAGAGCGTGGTGTCGGCAGCGGTCGCGAGCAGGGCCTTCGACAGGTGGGCCTCGTCCAAGGCGAGCAGAGCGTCGTGCCCGGTCAGGGCGGCGTCGATCGGAGCGCGCTGCGGGGAGGTGTGGTAGCCGCGGAACAGCAGGCGGCTGCCGTACTGGTCCACGGTCGACGTCACCACCAGCGGCTGGGCCGGGCTGCGCACCCAGTTCGACTCCCACCGCGTGCCGCCGCGCATCCGCACCACCTCCAGCGGCGACTCGCCGCCGAGGTCGCGAAGCGCGGCGGCGACCTTCGCCCGCACCGAGCCGGGCGGCGCCCCCGCGAGGGCCACCCCCAGTTCCGTGGTGTGCGGGTGGGCCTGGTCGACCACGAGACGCCCGTCGACGCAGAAT
>NZ_JBHWGD010000005.1:29388-35547 GCF_042733235.1 Kitasatospora sp. NPDC059722 | reverse complement strand
GCGCGCCGCCGCGCGGGGGGGCCGGCGGGGGGGGCCCCCCGGCCCCCCCCCGGGGGGGGGGGGGCGCCCCGGCGCGCGCCACCGCCAGTTCCGTGGAGTGCTGGTGGGCCTGGTCGACCACGAGACGCCGGTCGACGCAGAAGAACAGCCGCAGCGGCACCTTCCGGTGCTCTCGGCCCAGCCCGCGAGCGTGCTCCCAGGCCAGGAGGAAGAGCCAGATGTCGATGAACGTCGTCTTGCCCAGTGCGGTGGGGACGTCGAGGTCCGGCCAGTCCGCGCCGTCGGCCACGGCGTCCAGGTAGGCGCTCTGCCACGGGAACGGCGCCCACCCCTCGCACTCATCGCACACCGCGGTCCTGGCGCCATCGGGGCAGTGGGTGTGGTGGTGGACCTCCCGGAAGAAGGCCGGAAACTCCGCCGCATCGATCACCGACAGTCGCTCGGTGCCGGTCACTGGTCGTCCTCCTGGAAGTCGGGCTCCGGTCGGCACAGGCCCAGGCCGAAGTTCTTCTTGCTGCCCAACACCACCGGCCCCGTCACCGGCCCCGGGAAGGTCAGGCGCACGTGGCAGCTCGGCAGCGGCCTCTCCCCGTGCTTGCGGCGTACCGGGAACCCGTCCACGCCCCGGGCCCCGGGTACGAGGCCGCCTCGCGGGCTCACTTGCACACGCACGGGTTCGGGCAGCCCGGCCGCAACACAGCTGGCCGCGATCGAGTCCGCCCATGCGGCTTCCTCGTACTTTTTGGGGAAGCGGTCGAGGACCATCGGCAGCACCGTGGTCCACACCGTCGAGGGCTCCTGCCACGTCCCCGGTTGGACGGTCTGCGGCCACTGGTCGTGGTCGGCGGGACTGACCCGTACGAGGTCCAGCGGTTCCCCGTCCGCGAACCGGATCCAGCGCAGGCCCCCGTCGTGGCGAAGGAGGGCTGCGAGCAGTGCCTTGCGGTCCTGTTTTGGCATCTCGTGGGGCAGGGCGATGCCGACTCCGCGGAGCATCCCGTCGGCGTGGTGGTGGCCGGCGAACGGCAGCGCGAGGTAGGCGACCGGCCGCGGGCCGTCCGGGGCGTTCTTGTGGCCGTGGACCGTGGTCATCGCTTCAACGTCGTGGCCCATCGCTTCCAGGGTGCCCATCACCATGCTCCGCAGGCTGCCGGTCAGCTCCACCGTCCACCGCGGGTCCAGCGCCACGCCCGGGGCGAAAGAGAACGTCAGCAGGTCACCGAACGGACCGTCCACGACCGGCGTTTCGGGCCGGTCGGTGTGGTCTGGGTCGAGGTAGTGGTGGGTGACCGACTGGCTCCAGGACGGCCGCTGCTCCTCGAACGCCTCCTCCAGCCACGCCAGGTACCCGCGGTAGGGGATCCGGATCGGCCGCGAGCCCTTCGGGTACTCCCCGTTGGCGGCAGGCCTCCAGCGCTGCCGCCACGCATCCTCGTCACCGGGCCCGTCGGGGCCGCACCAGGCATCCAGCAACCCGGACCCGGTCGAGCGCCCGAAGTACGGCACCCGGTGGGCCAGTTCCTTCAGCACCGGGGCGAGCTCCTCCCCCGGCTCCGCGGCCCAGCTGAACACCATCCGCGTACCGGACAGCGTCCTCTGCGCCCACGCCCGGGGGACACCGCCGGCGGTGCGTCCCGGCAGCGAGCCGTGGGTGACCTTCTTCGGGTCCACGATGTTGGTCACCACCCACGCCGCGCGCGGGTGCTCCGCCTCCAGTGGCCTGGCCGGCACCGTGACCACGGGCGGCGCCTGCGCCTCCAGCCAGGCCAGCGCCATCCGGTGAGCGGCATCGTCGAGGTCGGCGTGCGCGACCAGCGCACAGAACAGACGGGCCGGATGGGGCGGCCACTCCGCGCGCTCGCCGTCCATGGCGGTCGCCTGGTAGAGCGGCTCCAGCAGCTCCACCGAGATGTGGAAGGGCATGACGCTCTACTCGCCTTCCGCCTCGCCGATGCCCTCCAGGCGGAAGGAGCGCTCGATCGCCTGCTGCACCTGCGAGTTCGGCCGCAGCCGCACCGGCTCCTTCGACCACACCAGGCCAGCCTCCTCGGCCCGCGAGCGCGCCAACTCGAACAGCTCCAGTGCCTGCCCTGCGGTGTCCAGTTCCAGTGGCTCCGTCACCGCGACGCCCTCGCGCCCGCGGCCGACCCACTCGATCCGCTCCGAGACCAGCAGCAGGTCGCAGCCCGACCGCAGCCGCACCGCCGGCGCCGCGAACGCCAACCGGTCCCCCAGCAGCGCCAGCGTCCCCAGCAGGGCCCTTCCTGCCCGTACGTACTCCTTCGGCGCGTCACCGAAGCGCAGCGCCCTCAGGCCCGCCATGGCCAGCGTCGCGTTCCGCTCGATCGCCCGCACCGTCACCCCGCCCATGCCCTCGACAGGCGGGATCATGCCGTGCCCGACCGCCGACGCCTTGAGCGTCTTCCCCTTGCCCTTCTTCCCGGTGCCATCGACCGGCCTCCACCCGTCGGCGGTCAGCTCCACGTTGTCGCCGGGGAAGTTCCACTTGTCGAAGCGCCCCGCCGCCCGCTTCCCGGATAGCGGGTCCAGGCCCACCATCTCCGAGGTGTAGGTGCGCGGCACCTTCAGCTGCACGCGGCGCTTGCGGTGCGAGTCCCAGAGCCCGAACACCAGGTCCGATGGGGCCGACTCCAGGAAAGCCCTCACGTCTCCGGTACCGGTATCGCGAAGCGCGCGGCCCGTGTCCGTGTCGTCGAACTTCACACCGGCCTCGTCCAGCGCGTCCCGGAAGTACGCGTCGCGGGAGCGGTGCGGCGCGTCCAGGTTCGTCATCCGAAGCTCCCTGCCTTCCGCGCTCACGTGCAGTGCCAGGTGCGGCACCACCGTGTCCCCCAGATCGATGGCCTCCAGCAGGGCCGTCTCGCAGCGGTTCGCCTGCGACTGCCTCTGGTCCAGCAGCACCACCCTCGTGCGCTGCCCGCCGACCCACCGGTCCTCGAACAACTGGCCCGGACCGTCGCTCTCCTTGAGCTTCACCGTCGGCGGCGCCACCGGCGCCCCCACGCCAGCCGCTGGCTCGTACTGGGCCACGATCCGGATCGCACCGTCCCCCGACAGCCCGCTCGCCGCCCCAGCCAGCCGCTCGTACAACGCCTTCATGGAAACCTCCTTGGGCAGGAATCTCTCGGACAGCTCGCATCGAAGCAGCCGCCACCGACAGCCATCACTCATTTGAGTGATTGATCGTCAGAATTGCTTATCCAGCGATGACTTGAACTAAGATTTGCCGATCTGTGTCGACTGGCGGTAGCGCTGTCCGTGGAGCCTGATGTCGGCAACTCCGCATCTCTCGCGGCCAGTTGGCCTCCGAAACCACCTGCCCACCGAAGGGTCAGCGGCCGCAGCCGATCACCTTCGTCGCCCTGGAGGCGTCCTATGGCAGGCTGACGCCGCGCGGGCCACAGCTGAGCTTCTAGGGCGGGATCCCACCGCCGCATTCACCGCCCGAGCCCCCATGGAAGCCGTTGACTTCACACGCCACACCGCGATCCCCCCCCGCGCGAAGGTCCTGACCAGGCCCGTTCCGCGGCCCTACAGGTCCAAACTGGCCGTAGGTCCGCCCGCGACCCGGAAGGAGAACGCCATGCGTGGCACCGGAGCGATCTACAAGCGGTGCGGCTGCCGGGACCCTCACACCGGCCAACAACTCGGAAGCCGCTGTCCGGACCTGCATCGCCGCGGCCACGGCTCCTGGTATCTCGCGATGCCAAGGCAAGCAGCCGTCGACGATCGCCGGTCACGGCTACGCCGAGGCGGCTACCGCACACGGGCTGACGCCGAACAGGCACTCCGGCGACTGCAAGACCACGATCGCGTCCGCGAGGGCGGGCTCCTGACAACCGGGCAATGGTTGCAACGCTGGTACGTGATCGTCGAGCCGCATCTGCGACCATCAACCGCCCGCGGCTACCGGCAGCACTTGGAGCAGTACCTCGTGCCACTGCTCGGCCGCGAGCTGCTCTGCGAGCTGACCAACGACACGGTCCAGCTGGCTTTCAGCGCCATCGTCCGTCGGCACCAGAGCGTCGGCTCACCAGTCAGCGCCAGCACACTGTGCCGCGTCCAGGCGACACTGCGCGCCGCCCTGAACCTCGCCGTGCGCAGCGGCGGCCTGCTGACCACCAACCCTGCCCGCCATCTCGATCTACCACGAGCACCTCGGCCGCACCCGGTCGTCTAGACGGACAACCGGGTCGCCGGGTGGAGGCGGACGGGCGAGCACCCGCCTGTTGGCGTGTGGACGCCCGTCCAGACCGCCGCATTCCTCGCGTTCGCGAGTGACCACCGGCTTTACGCCCTGTACCGCCTGTACGCCCTACGTGGCCTCCGTCGCGGAGAAGGCGCCGGGCTCCGCTGGGCAGACTTCGACTCCTCGGGCCGCACACTCACAGTCGCTCGGCAGCTACAGCAGCGGGAGAACGGGCGGCTGGAAGTCTGCCCGGGCAAGACACGGGCCGGCGAGCGGACGATCGCCCTCGACAGAAGCACCATCCACGCACTGAATACACACCGTAACCAGCAAAAGGAGGAAAGACTCGCAGCGGGAACTGACTAGAATGAGTCCGACTTCATATTCACCGACACGTGCGGACGTCCGCTGCGCCCGGACTACATCGGCCACGTCTTCCAGAACATGGTGCGCAGGAGTGGCCTTCCACCTGCCCGGCTCCACGACCTGCGTCATGGTGCGGCGAGTCTCGCCTTGACCGGTGGGTCCGATCTCAAGGTTGTCCAGGCCCAGTTGGGACATTCCACGATCATGACCACCGCCGACACGTACACGTCGGTCCTCCCCGAGACGGCCTATCTCAGCGCCGAGGCTACGGCCCGAGTGGTCATCGATGCGGCCCGAAAGCTCTCCCGCGGCATCCGGTACCAGTCCACGCCCCGCAAGCGGCGCACGAAGGCCCATCCGGGACCCTCGATAAACAGAGCGATCCGTAGCTCAGCATGAGAACTTGACGGTCCGTCACCCAATCCCAATGCCCCACGAGCGACCCACTCGCGACCCATCGAAAACAAGTCGCGCGCCCTGTCGCACCCCCGCAAGCGAAAGAAAGCCCAGGTCACAAAGGGCGTCGGACCGAAATGCGGTCTCCGAATGAAATCGGCAGGCCTACGGATTAAAAGCAGCTCTTGAGTTAGCGTCGGCGCGACGTAGGGGGAGTGACAGCCCTGGACTCCTTATGCTCGTCACAGACCGTAGTTGCCGTCCCGCGTCTAGCGTCACTTTCAGGGTACTCCGGGCCATCGCGTGGCGCTCCGGTCGCGACCCACCGGGCAAGATCGCCATTTGCGGCATGCATCGCGGCCAGCGCCGAGAAGCGCCTCCTCAGCCGCGGGTGACCTGCACGGATTCCGGGAGCGGCTGGCCCTCCTCAGCGGTCGAACACGTCAGGTCGCCTTCCACTCACTGTGCCCGCCAGGTCTCGACGCGCTTCGAAGAACGACACGTACATACGGTCTGCCCCGTTCAGCACGCCAAGCCCTGTTCCGCCCGTCCAGGCGGACAGGTGACTGTGGGCGTGCCCGACCGAGCCCGAGCGGCTCCACCACCCCATCAGAGGGAGACCATGCACGTCCGACCCCACGTTCCCACCGCCAGCCGGTTTTCGGTTCCGACCCCGGCCGTCGCCGTAGCCCCCGCGTACGAGGCCGATCCGGCAGCGGAGTTCGACCTCCTGCACGGCGGCTGGTACTCGACCGAGGAACTCGCCACGCTGCTGAACGTCGACCCCTCGACCCTGCGGCGCTGGCGCACCGCCGCTCCCCCGCAGGGCCCGCCCTTCGTCCAGATCGCACCCCGCCTCTACCTGTACAGCATCCCCGACACCCAGCTGTGGCTCGCCGAGAAGCGCACCGACCCATCCGAGGCAGCCTGAATGCCCGACCACACCCAGCTCATCCCCATGGGTGTCGACCTCACCACCGACATCGAGCACCGACCCGACCGACGCCCACAGTTTCGCTACCGCGCCCGCGTGCGCTGGACCGACCCCAACGGCGGCGGCCGCAAGTCGGGGGGGGGCCCCCGCCCCCCCCCCGCGGGAGCGCGGATAAGAAACACGCACACCCTCCCACCCCCGGGACCGCGCCCTCAAGCCGCAACCCGCACCCCAACTCCACCCCGCCCCAGCC
>NZ_JBHWGD010000005.1:17861-29378 GCF_042733235.1 Kitasatospora sp. NPDC059722 | reverse complement strand
TTCGCGCCCCGCCCCGCCCGACGCCCCCCGTTTCGGTCCCGCGCCCGCGGGCGCGGGCCCGCCCCCACCGGGGGCGGCGGCACGGCGGGTTCCTCCTCCGTCCCCACGGAGGAGGAAGCCGAAGCCTGGATCACCCGCATGCAACGGGCCGCAGCACGCGGCATCACGCCCAAAACCCTCACCATGACCCTCGCCGACTACGGCGACGAGAACTGGGACCTGGCGATGCGCGGCCTGGAGACCACTACCCTCGACCCCTACACCGCCGGCTGGAAGCTCCGCGTCACCCCGGTCCTCGGCCACATACCCGTCACCAGCATCACCAACGGCATCACCGACCGAGCCCTCCACTCATAGATCGCCGACGGACTCAGCATCTCCTCCGTCAAGAACAGCCTCGCCCCGCTCGTGCGCATCATGGAGCAAGCCGTCCGCGACGGCCTCATCGACTTCAACCCCTCACGCATGAGCGGCTGGCAACGCCTCTACAAGAAAGCCGAAGACGAACTCGACGACCCCCGCTCCCTCGCCCTCGCCGACTGGGATGCCCTCGACGAACTCGCCAACGCCCTGGTCGAGCGCTCCCACAAGCACTACCGCGGCTGGGGCGACATCGTCCGCTTCGCCGCCTGCGCCTCCGCCCGCATCGGCGAAGTCTCCGGCGTCCGAGTCAAGGACATCAACCGGTTCGACTGGACCTGGGACCTGTGCCGCCAGACCACCACCGGCCCCGGCGGCCTCATTGACAAAGGCACCAAAGGCAAGCGGCGCCGCACCGTCCCCATCATTGACGAAATCCGCGACCTCGTGAACTGGCGCATAACCGTGGTCGGCAACGACCCCATGGCCCGCCTTTTCACAGGGCCGCGCGGCGGCCGCATCACCACCGCCATCCTGCGAGACGCCACCCGCTGGGACGAAGTCGTCGTCAACCTCGGCTACGAGCACCTACGCCGCCACGACCTCCGGCACACCGGCCTCACCTGGCTCGCCGACGCCGGCGTCCCCATCCACGTCCTCCAGAAGATCGCCGGGCACGGGCACATCACCACGACCCAGCGCTACCTCCACCCGGACAAGCTCCATCGAGAAGGCCGGCCAGACCCTCAGCAGGCACCTGTCGGCCGACCGGCATAACCCATCGGCGGCGGCAGAAGCGCCAGTGCGCCATCTGTGACTCGTCCAGTAGGCGTCCTCAACCGGCATCCATCGGAAGTCCCCGCTGACCGACGCCGCACAGCAGCGATCCTGTCATCGTCAACCACCCTGCTGTAGAAGTGGCTTGTGAAAGACGATGAAGAAGGTACGGAACCCTGGGTCCGGCTGCTGCGCCGCGAGCAGACGGCGCGCAACATCCAGGGCAGCCTCCGAGCCTCTGGAATCACCGTGCCGCTGGACGCCGTCCTCGACCGGTGCAACCTCCCGGTGGAGACGCACGACGGTGGCTCTTCCCAGCTCCCGCCCGAATAAACGCTCCATCTCCTCGACGGTGCCCGCACGTTGCGCCCCTGTGCCGCTTGGTTCGGCCTTCACTCGCACCGCGCGGCGGATTTCCGGTGGCCCCAGCCGGGTAGGGCTGCTGGCATATCGCGCAGGCAGCGCGGACCCCCATGCGGGTCCGCGCTGCCGTGGACCAGGGGGTGGACTGGGTGGCACGCCGGAAGACCGTGGCGGAAATCCTCGCCGAGGCGTACCGCTTGAAGCAGCAGGCGAGAGCCGCGCAGGCGCAGGGCGGGGCCCAACAGCCAACCGGCCGCGCTGCCGCCCCGGCGGCTCAACCCCGTCCCAGGAAGCGGAAGGTGGACCCCGCCGTCGAACACGCCCGGCTCCTGGCCGCCGGCGAGAAGCACCTCCAACGCGAGGAGGCCGCCCGCGCCAAGGAAGCCGCCCGCGTGGAAGCCGAGTTGGCCAAGCGCCAGACAGCTCGCCGCCGGGAGGAGGAGGCGAGGAAGCGCGCGGACGCCCAGGCCGAGAAGGAAGCCCAACGCCAAGCCCGGCAAGCCGAGACGGCCCGACTCAAGGCCCAGGCCGAGGAGAGCACCGCCGAGTGCAACCGGCGCCGCGAGGAACTGGAATCAGTCCTGCTGCTTCGCCCCGAAGGCCTGGAGGCATGGCACCCTCACATTGAAGAGGCCTTCGCTCAAGAAGGTCCCCAGGGCGTCGCGGAGCGGATCGAGGACCTGCTGCAGCGCTCCCCTGTCCCCCCGGGCTGCCGGACCGCGGCCCAGGCGGTCTATGTTCCCGAGGCCCAGCAGCTCCTGGTCGACGTCGAGCTGCCCAACCATGAGATCCTCCCCCCGGTGGCCTCCTACCGCTACGTCGCGCAGCAGGCGAAGGTCATCCCCCAACCCGCCAAGCAGGCCGAGATCCACGAGGCCTACGCCCGAGTGGTGGCCCGCCTGGCCCTTCGCGCGCTGGACGAGGCGTTCTCCGCCACCCCGGCCTCGTTCGTGGAGAGCGTCATCCTCAACGGCCGCGTCAACGCCACCGACTCCGCGACCGGACAAGCCGTCCGGGCATGCGTCGTCAGCGTCGTCGCCGAGCGCAAGGACTTCGCCGAACTGGTCCTGGACGAGCCCAGGCTCGACCCTCAGCAGTGCCTCCATCGCCTCGGCGCCACCGTCTCCAAGCACCCCCACGACCTGGAACCGGTCACACCCATCGTCGAGGCCGACCTGTCCCGCTACCGCATCATCACCGACACCGCCGTGGTCGCCACCCTGGACAGCCGGCCCGACCTGCTCCAGATGAACCCCTACGACTTCGAACGCCTGGTGCGCGAACTCTTCGAAGCCATGGGCTACGAGACCTGGCGCACCCAGGGCTCCCGCGACGACGGCGTGGACGCCGTCGCGACACTGGCCGACCCGACCGGATCCACCATCTTCGCCATCCAGGCCAAACGCTCCAAGAACGTGGTCTCGGTGAACACAGTCCGCGCCATGTCCGGCGTCATCGACGACAAGGACGCCGGCTACGGCATCGTCGTCACCACCTCGTGGTTCGGCAAGGACAGCTACGACTTCGCCCACCGCAACGGCCGCCTCCGCCTCATCGACGGCCGCAACCTCAAAGCCCTGCTCGCCGAGCACCTGAACATCGACGCCCTGATCGGACTGCCCAAGGTCCCTCCCGGCTGGCAGGCCGGCGACCTCGTGTGAAGTCGAACATGGACCTCCTTGGGGTCACCCCGAGCCGCCCGGCCCGCGAAGCGCGCGAACTGGCCCACTGCACATCGGTCAACGGCACAGCCGGATCAACGATCCGATAATCAGTAAGAAACAGCCTAGATCAACAGCGTCGGGCCGTCAGGGAGCTTCGTTGGATCGAATGAGGCGGTGCGGTGGGCACTTTGGTCAATCTTGATGACGCGGGCCGCAGGGAGGGCCGTCCAGGTGGTTCGCACCGAGGTGACGATCAATTGGAGGCCTCGGTCGGCAAGTTCCGAGAGTACGTCGAAGACGTTGGGTTCCGACATGGGATGCAGGAATCCGAGGGGCTCGTCGATTAGGACAATCCTGTTCGGCGCAGCGTCCGACTCAAGCAGGGAACGCAGGTACGCCTGCCAGTTCTCCATCCTCGAGGCCCGGCTGTCGAGAACCGGGACAGCGTCGGCGGAAAGGTGGTCGCAACTGTACGGAGTCCGTCGGCCGTTCCAGGTGATCCGGAGGTGCTTGGCCAGGTCCCGGCTCGCCGTCGACTGATCGACCGGGAGAACAGAGCGCATCGAGCGCATCGACAGGGCCAGGGCGTTCAGCAGGATGGTCTTCCCGCTGCCGTTGGCACCCACCAGCACAGTGATCCCCTCGTGGAAGCCGATTCCCTGGCGCAGCGCTGCGGCGACCGGCAGGGTCCCAAGTGCCTCATAGGAAGGTGGCAGTTCGGCAGCCTGGAGGATGGCGTTGGTTGTCACCGGCGAGGTGGCCGAGGTGTAGCCCTGGCGTGCGATCCCCTGCATGGCAATCCAGCGGATGGATTCCGCGGGATCGTCGCAGAGGGAGCGGAGTGCGGCGAGTGCGACGCCGTCGTTGGGCCAGCCTTCGGCGAGGAGCTCCGCGGCAACCGCCCGGACCAGTGCCTCGCTGTCGCAGGCCAGGGCGATCAGGCAGTCACGGACGGCCGGATCATCCGTCCACCCCTGAACCAGCGCCTGCATCACCATCTGCCTGACTCCCGGGTCCTGGTGCTGGACGAGCCGGGCGAGCGCGTCCCGAGCGGCGTGGTCGCCCGCCCAGCCGTGCGCCAGGCCCAGCGCCGCCGTCTGCCGGACGTGGTACTCGGGATCGCCGGCCAGCGTCGCGACGGCGTCCCGGGCCTTGGGGTTCCCGGCCCAGGCGGTTGCCAGGCCCCAGGCCGCGCTGTGACGGATGGCCGGCTGGTCGTCATGGACGAGGCGGAGAAGGGTGTCGCGGGTGCTCGGGCGGTGGGCCCAACTGGCCAGGACGGTTCGCAGAGCGGCACTGCGGGCGAGCGGGTCGCTCAGGCGGGTGGCGGCCAGCAGGATCGCCAGTTCATCGTCGGGGGCCAGCGGCGTGTTGTCCGCGAGGGCGCGCCGCAGCTCGGCGGTTTTCTGCTCCTCGGTGTCGTTGTACTCCTGGACCCGGCCGAGGGCGGTCGCGATGTCCGCGAGCGCGGACTCGGCGTGGAGGCCGGGTGAGAGAACGCTCCGGGTCGGCAGCGGCGGGGGGTCGGGCAGCGGCCGCAGGTGCCCGACGTCGGCGTGCGTGGCCAGCCGCCGCAAGTTGCCCTGCGCCTGGTCCCACAGCAGCTCCAGCACCCGCCGCCGGTGGTCAACCCGGTCGAGCTCCGCCTCAGCCGCCGCCTTGTATTCGACCGCCTCGATGCGCTGCCGCTCGGCCAGCGAGCGCGGAACTGTCCGCCCGCCGGTACGTGGTGCGCCGAACAAGTCGAGATCGAGCTCGGTGATGATGTCCCGCAGCGCATCGATGATCTGCAACAGTGTGCCTATCAGCGCCTGGGTGTCGCTCAGCTCCCGCCGGAGGCGGTCCCCGGCGCGGTGCGCCCGTTCGAGGTCGAGCTGCGCCTGCAGCGTGGCGATGGCCGCCGCCGTAGTGGGCGGCTCCGGTCGCGGCTGTGGTTGCAACAGCGCAGCCGGGCGGGTCTTCAGCCGCCGAGCCATGGTCAGCAGTTCCGTCGCCTCCCGGAACAGCGCCTGGTGGCGATGCTGAGGCAGGCCGGCGGCGTCGCTGGTGATCTCCAGGAAGACTCCGAGGAACCGGCCGGACGGCAGCGCGGTACCGCCCTTGAAGAGGCGGTCGAGGTGCGACTTTGAGAAGTTCATCCCGCCCGCCCCCGCCGCAATTTGCGCCTGCTCCCGGTCAGCCCGCTGCTGGAAGGCGCGGGCGATCTCACGCGCGCTCAGGCCCGCTTCCTGAGCCCGGGACCGGAGGAAGTCACCGAGTGCGTACGCGGCATCGGTGCCGTCTCCCGTTGTTGCGCTCATCGCTGTTTCCCTCGGTCTCCTGCCCCGGGGGCGCCTCAGGCATGTCCCTGGGACGGGCCCGGGACACCCGCGATCCTCTCAGGTCGGGCCCTCGGCCAGCGGGCGATTGCCCCGGGCTGCCCCAGCGCAGGTTGGGGACAGCGCCCACGCCGAGCACGCTGGCTGCGCGGTCGACGGCGACCGTGAGATGTTCCGAGCGGTGGAGGCGTACTGCGATGACGACAGAGATCAACGAGGCAGCCGAGGCGATCGGCGAGGGATGCGCCGACCATCTGGGCGGCGTTCCGGAGCTGTTGGCGGCTGCGGTGCCGGAGTTCCTCGGCGGACTCGCGGTGGCGCTGGTCACCGCGCTGGCGACCTGGGGCGTGCGCCGGCGGCGCGCACGTCGGGCGCCCAACGACGCGTGCTGATTCGGCAAAGTCCGAGAGGCCCTTGTGCCCACGCGATCCCAGGGCTGCGGTAGGCCGCGGCAGGCTCGCCAGCTCTCTGGTCCCCGACTGGTCCCTGGCAAGATCGCAAAAGGGCAGCGCCGCAGCCGCCATTCACCTGTCGGACCATCAACAAAAAGGCCGCTGACCTGGGATTTCTCCCGGCCAACGGCCTTCCGACACAATGTCGGGACGACAGGATTTGAACCTGCGACCCCTTGACCCCCAGTCAAGTGCGCTACCAAGCTGCGCCACGTCCCGTGGTCTCGGTGCCGGGCGGCGGGGCCTGGGGGGCTCTGCCGGTCGGCTTCTCGACCTTGTCTCCGGTTGTCCCGGCGACGTGGAAAACAATACAGCACGTGGAGGGGTGCTCGCTGCCGGGTTTCGAGGTGGGGCGGGGCAGGGGGTTGATCAGGGCGTCGGGTGGCGGGCGTCGTAGGTGAGGAAGGCGGGGCGGCGGGCGGCGAGGAGGAGGACGGCGGCGACGCAGGCGAGGCCGCCGGTGATCACGGAGGTCGCGGGGCTGGTGAGGGCGGCGACGGCGCCGGACTCGAAGTCGCCGAGGCGGGGGCCGCCCACGACGACGACCATGAAGATGCCCTGGAGGCGTCCGCGCATCTCGTCCGGGGCCGCGACCTGCATCATCGTGCTGCGGAAGATCATGCTGACGGTGTCGGCGCAGCCGGCGAGGGCGAGCAGGAGGAGGCCGAGCCAGAGGTTGTGGAGCAGGCCGAAGGTGGCGATGGCGAGGCCCCACGCGGCGACGGCGGCGAGGACGGCGACGCCCTGGCGGTGGATGCGGGCGACCCAGCCGGAGAAGAGGGCGCCGATCAGGGCGCCGACGGCGGGGGCGGAGACGAGGAGGCCGACGGTGCGGGCGTCGCCGCCGTAGAAGGTGACGGCGATGGCGGGGAAGAGGGAGCGCGGCAGGCCGAAGATCATCGCGGCGAGGTCGGCGAGGAAGCTGGTGCGCAGGTTGGGCTGCTCGCGCAGGAAGCGGAGGCCGTCGAGGACGGAGGCGCGGGCCTTGCCCTCGCCGAGTGGCCGCATGGCGGGCAGGCGCCACATCGCGTAGAGGGTGCCGGTGAAGGCGACGGTGTCGACGAGGAAGGCCGACTGGGCTCCGTAGGCGCCGATGAGGAGTCCGCCGAGCATGGGGCCCACGGTCATGCCGAGGTTCATGCTGACGGTGTTCAGGGCGTTGGCCGCGGGGAGCTGGTGGGACGGGACGAGGCGCGGGATCATCGCGGAGCGTGCGGGCGAGCTGAGGGCGAAGAAGCAGGCCTGGGCGGCGACGGCGGCGTAGAGGACGGCGACCTGGCCGAGGCCGGCGATGGCCTGGACGGCGAGGACGGCGGAGACGAGGGCCAGGCCCGCGGCGCCGATGAGGCCGAGCTTGCGGCGGTCCACGCGGTCGGCGATCACGCCGCCGTAGAGGCCGAAGGCGATGAGCGGGACGAACGAGAAGAGGCCGACCACGCCGGTGGCGAAGGCGGAGTGGGTCAGGTCGTAGACCTGGACGGAGACGGCGACGGCCGTCATCTGCTGGCCTATGGAGGAAACGGCCTGGCCCACCCAGACCCGCCGGTAGTCGGCGTGGTCGCGCAGCGGGCTGAGGTCGGCGAACGCCCGCCGGTACCAGGGGGCGGCGACCTCGGGGGACGACGGAACGGGGTCGGCGGGCGGCGAGGCCTCTGAAGGACGCGTTGATGAATGATGGTCGTTCGGCACAACCGTCCATGTTCCGCCCCGCCGTCCGCATGCTCCCCACCGGGGCCCGGACGAACAGCCGCCGGGGGCCGGACGAGCGGCCACCTGCCCCGGGGGAGCAGCCACCGACGCCCGGGAGAAAACCGCCGGCGCCCCGGGAGAGAGCCGCCAGGCCCCGGTCGGCCCGCGGCTACCGGGTCAGGACCTGCTTCTCCCCCGCCTCCACCGCGAAGTCCAGCCGGTTGCCCGGCGGCGGGAACGGGCAGATGAAGTGGTCCGCGAAGGCGCACGGCGGCAGGTAGGCCCGGTTGAGGTCGAGCACGGTGCGGCCGTCGGCGTCCGGTGCGGGGAGGGTGATGAAGCGGAAGCGGTAGGTGTCGATGCCGCTCGTCGCGTCGGCGATGACGCCGCTGAGGCGGTCGCCCGCGCTGCTGACGGTCAGGGTGCGGTGCTCGCCGGCGACCGTGAACGCGATCTGCCCGGTGACGGCCAGCGGGCGCTCCTTGCCGTCCGCGTTCGGGACCACGACCGACTGCGCGTCGGCGGCGTCAAACGGGGTGAAGACGGCGGGGACGGCCCACTCCGGCGAGTAGGGGTAGGCGGAGATGCCGGCGAAGGACGCCCGGCGGGGCGCGGCGGGGTCGAAGACCCGCAGGGCCAACTCGCCCTCGCGCTCGATCGGGACGAGCAGGACGTCGCCGAGGGTGGCGATGTCGGCGGCCGGATCGGTGTCGGGGCGGAGCAGGACCTCGCCGTCGACGGGCGAGGCGTCGCCGCCGACCGTGGCGCCGCCGACCGTGATGCCGTCGGCCGCCACCGCACGCAGTCGGACGCCCTCCGCGTCGGCCCACCAGAGCCCGGGCAGGCCGGGGAGCTCGCCGGGCTCGGGCTCCAGCCAGTGCGTGCCAGTGAGTGCGAGCTGCCCGTGCGGCGCGCTCACCGACGCCGCCCGGTGGTCACTCCAGTGCTTCCAGTCCTCCGCGGCCGTCTCCGTCATCGGCAGACCCTCCCAATCCGGTCCGCGGCCCGCCGCCCGGCGGACCGCCCGTCTCGGCGACCAGCCGTTCCGCGGGCCGCCCTTTCTCGATCACCCAGCACAACACCGGCCACGCGGCCGGTCCATTCCCGTCACCGCCGCCCGACCGGAAACGGAAACACGGCGGCAACGGGACGCAATCGGACCGCGCCCCTTCAGCCCGTCACCGCTTCAGCCCCGTCACACCTCCAGCCCGTCACCCCTTCAGCCGCCGGAACAGGCCTTCCTGCACCACGGAAACGACCAGTTGCCCGTTCCGGTCGAAGATCTCCCCGCGGGCGAGCCCGCGCGCGCCGTGGGCGATCGGGGATTCCTGCTGGTAGAGCAGCCAGTCATCGGCGCGGAACGGACGGTGGAACCACATCGCGTGGTCCAGCGAGGCCATGTCGAAGTGTCTGGTGCCCCAGAGCGGCTCGACAGGGGCGCGCACGGCGTCGAGGAGCGTCATGTCGCTCGCGTATGTCAGGGCGCAGACGTGTATCAGCGGGTTGTCGGGCAGGGCGCCGTTCGTCCGCAGCCAGACGCCGCTGCGCGCCTCGACGTCCGTCAGCTCCTCCTTCGTCCAGCGCAGGCGGTCGACGTAGCGGATGTCGAAGGGCTGGCGGCGGCTGATGAACGGGGGCAGTTCGCCGAGCCGGGCGCCGACCTCCTCCAGGGCGCTGGGCAGCTCCTCCGGAGCGGGGACCCCCGGCATGGGGACCTGGTGCTCGATGCCGCCCTCCTCGGGGTGGTGGAAGTCGGCCGTGAGGGCGAAGATCGAGCGCCCGCCCTGGATGGCGAGCACCCGCCGGGTGGTGAAGGAGCGGCCGTCGCGGATCCGGTCGACCTGGTAGACGATCGGCACGCCGGGGACCCCGGGGCGCAGGAAGTAGGCGTGCAGCGAGTGCACCGGCCGGTCGTCGTCGACCGTCCGCCCCGCCGCGACCAGCGCCTGTCCGGCAACCTGGCCGCCGAACGTGCGCTGCAGCGCCTCCTCGGGACTGCGACCACGGAAGATGTTCAGCTCGATCTGCTCCAGGTCAAGCAGATCGACGAGGTCGTCGACGGGGGTACCCATGGCTGCGCTTCCTCTCCGGGCTTTCCGGGACCGCGGCCCGGACGAAGGTATTCCGCCCGCCTGCCGGAGCCCGTTCCTCTCGAATTCTCCAGCTCACTCGAATCCTCCGGCGACCGCTGGAATTCCCGCTCCCCGGACCCGACCCCCCGATTCACTCGAACGAGTGCCCGATCGCCGACCTGCGGACCCGCCAACCCGCCGGCCTGCCGACCACCCACTCGCCGACCAACCACTCGCCGCCTCGGCCCTACACCAGCCCCGACTCCCGCACGGTGATGTTGAGCCGCCCCACCAGCCCCAGCGCCGGATCCGCCGTCCCCGCGAGCGTCCGCACCACCCCGTGGTACGCGAACCGGGCCGGCCCGCCGAAGACGAGCAGGTCGCCGCTGCGCAGCTCCAGATCGGTCCAGGGCCGGCTCCGGGTCTCGGTGTTCCCGAGCCGGAAGACGCAGATGTCGCCGAGCGAGAGCGACACGACGGGGGCGTCCGTCCGCTCGTCGCGGTCCTGGTGGAGGCCCATCCTGGCGCCGTGCGCGTAGTGGTTAACGATCGCGGTGTCCGGCTCGTAGGACGCGGCGCCGGCGATCCGCGCGGCCCGCTCCCCGTACGCGTCCGCCACCGCGCGCCGGGCGAGGTCCGAGAGGAGCGGCGGGAACGGCTTGACCGGCGCGCCGTCGTCGGCGGTCCGCCGGTAGCCGTAGGGGTACCAGTGCCAGCCGAGGCTCACCATCCGGACGGACATCAGCCCGCCCGTGGGCATCCGGACGGCGTGCAGGCCGGCCGGGCCGCGGGCCCACTCCCGGCAGGCCGCGACGAGGCGCAGCTGGGCGTCGGCGTCCAGCCAGCAGGGGAGGAGGACGGCGCCGGGCGCCGGTTCGGAGCGCTCGCGCGGGGCGGAGGGCTCCGAAGGGTCACCGAACAGCTCGCCCTGGATCACGCCACCATCCTCGCGCACCACCGGCCGGAAGCCCCCACCCGGCCGAAAGCCCCCACCCGACCAGAAACCCTTGCCTGACCGGAAACTCCCACCCGACCGGAAACCCTTGCCTGACCGGAAACTCCCACCCGACCGGAAAGCACCACCGGCCGGAAGCCCCCACCCCAGCAGAAACCTCACCCACCAGAACCTCACCCACCAAAAGCCCCGCCGGAGACCGGAGACCGAGGCGGACGCCCTCACCCCACCAGCCCCAGTTCCCTCGCGCAGTCCGGCCACGCATCCCAGCCCTCCCGCCGGAGGATCTCCTCCCCCACGGTGGTCTGCTCGCGGCGGGTCGCGTGGTCCGGCCGGTCGGCGAAGCGGAGGCCGCCCGCCTCCGTCCAGGTGGGCGCCCAGATCTGCAGGCCACCGTAGTAGCCGTTGCCGGTGTCGGCCCGCCAGTCGCCGCCGCTCTCGCAGTCGGCGAGCTCGTCCCAGATGAGGTCCGCGACCCGCACGGCCGACCAGGCCCGTCCCCCGACCGGCACCAGTGCCGCCGCGCAGAGCGCCGTCACGGCCAGCAGGACGGCGACCGGCAACGCCGCAACGCCCCACCCGGAACGCTCATCACACGAATGCGGCACAGCAGCCGACCCTAGGCGCGCCGCGGCGACCCCCGCCCCGACACGCCGGACACGCCGACGGCCGCTCCCCCGCGCAGCGGAGAAGCGGCCGTGACGATGACCTGGACGAAGCAACGGGCGCCCTCAAGGGCCCCTGGTGGTGGCCCCCCCGCGGCGGGCGCGCGGGGTCGCCCGCGAGGCGGGGGGCTTCCAAAACAACACTAGAGAATGAGAGGAGCAGCGCGCGCGGCGCATGGGGCGGGGTGGCGCGCCACCCCTC
>NZ_JBHWGD010000005.1:0-17851 GCF_042733235.1 Kitasatospora sp. NPDC059722 | reverse complement strand
CGAGCGCCTTCTGTGCGCTCCCCCGGGCGGCCGCCCCGGGGGGCGCGGGCGGGCCCCGCGGGGGCCGGGCCGGCCCCGGGGCGCCCCCGCGGGGGGGGGTCACACCGATCTACGTCAGATGCTCAGGACCTGGCCCGGGAAGATCAGGTCCGGGTTGCCGCCGACGACCTTGGCGTTGTTCTTGTACAGGTCGTGCCAGTCGAGGCCCTGCGCGGCGGCGATGGCGCTCAGCGTGTCACCGGACTTGACGGTGTAGCTGCCACCCTTGGCCGGAGCAGCCGGAGCAGCCGGAGCGACGGGCTTGGCGTCGTTCGAGCGGTTCCAGGACTGCGCGCCCTTGTCGGCCTTCGGCGCGGCCTTCACGGCGGCGTCGGCCTTCGGGGCCTGGGTGGGCTTCGCGGCCGGAGCGGCCGGAGCAGCCGGCTTGGCAGCCGGAGCAGCCGGCTTCGCGGCCGGAGCGGTCGGCTTGGCGGTGTTCGCGCCGGCCGAGGTGTCGACGGCGGCCGGGGCCCCGCCCTTGGTTAGGCCGGCCTTGGCGGAGCACACGGGCCAGGCGCCCGGGCCCTGCGAGGCGAGGACCTTCTCCGCGACGGAGATCTGCTGCGCCTTGGTGGCCTGGTTGGCCTGCGAGGCGTAGGCGGTGCCGCCGAAGGCGGCCCAGGTGCTGGAGGTGAACTGCAGGCCGCCGTAGAAGCCGTTGCCAGTGTTGATGGCCCAGTTGCCGCCGCTCTCGCACTGGGCGACGGCGTCCCAGGTGGAGACGGGGGCGGCGGAGGCCGAGGTGGCCGTGACGAGGCCGGCCACCGGCAGGGCCGCGACGGCGGCGCCCGCGACGACCGCCATGCGCACGCGGTTGCGCTTGGTGGCGGTGGAGGTGGTGGCAGCGGCGGTCTCGTGACGGAAGGTCATGGGGTTCCTCTCGACAGCCCCGGGCGGGCAGGCGGAACCAGGCCCTGGAAGGGGCCGCGTTCCTTGCCGCGTCCGTCGGACGGCCGTGCACGTGTCGGACGTGCCGCTGCCGCCCCGGCCACCCAGCCGCTCGCCGACGACCTGTTCGAGCGGTCGCGTCGGCGGGCACGTGCCGCTGCCGGTGCGGGACCGGCGGGCTGTGCGTCGGGGGTGAACCCGGGTGGCGCTCGTTGCGCCGTCCAAGAAGCTACGAGGCGGTCGGCGGGGAAACCAAAACTCGAACGGTCTGCCCAGCTCACGCAAGGGTTACCAGCGGTAACGACAACACAATCCTGCCCGAATTGTCCGTTTTGGCCACTACTTCCAAGATCAAACATCCAGGCCGGGTGACCTACCTCACGGTTTCATTCCGGCAGGCCCGCCCACGACATCGACACATTGCGACCACAGGAACACGCACTGCGGTCGGATCCGGGGCAATTCCCGTCAGCCTCGACGACCACCCGTGACGCCTGACACAGGGGTCCGTTGGTTATGGCGACCTCCCCGTAACCGCAATCAAGACCCACTCCAGGAGACCCTGTGCCGCGCATGCTCGACGTCAGCGACGAGGTCCGGTCCGAGATCGGCGACGACGAGGCCGACCGCCTCCTCGGCGGCGACCGCGCACCCGACAGCTACGAGTGCACCTCCTGCCGCACTCCCGGTGACACCTACTCGGACCCCACCAGCACGGTGCTGTTCGTGGGAGACGAGACCGCCGTGCTCGCCTTCGCCCACGCCCGCTGCATCCCGTCCCAGGTGGTGCCGGTGGCGGAGGAGCAGCTGGCCGGAGCCGTCCGCAGCATCAACCAGGCCCAGACCGACACGCCGGGCCTCCCCGCCGTCAACGCGCCCGCGCCGTCCGCCGTGGTGACGCCCACCGCCCCGGTCCCCGCGGCGACCACCCCGGCGCTCGGCGCACCGGTCGCCGACGACCGGCCCAGCGCCCCCGGCCAGGCCGCCATCCTCGGCATCACCTGCGGCCTGGTGCTGCACGGCAAGGTCGGTCACGCGTCGCTCGTGGTCGAGCCGACCGGGCCGGTCGGCCGGCCGGGCAACACCACCGGCGAGGACGAGTTCCTCGACCTGCTCCAGGACGCCGGCTTCCAGCCCGTCGCCGACCTCGACGAGACGCCCGACCAACTCCCGGGCTGGTCGGTCCTGGTGGCCATGGGCAAGCTGCACGCGATCCTGCAGCCCGCGGCGGCGGGCGGCAGCACCGGCTGGTGGCAGGCGCACCAGCCGCTCCAGGTGACGGACGCGTGGCGGCTGGCCGCGAGTCAGCTGTCCGAGGTGACGATGTACGCCGTACCGGCCGGGACGGTCGGCCGACAGCCGCGCGAGGACCTGCTCCGCCAGGCGCTGGAGCGCGCGGTGTCGATGGGCCGGGTCGTCGCCGCCTCCCTCCCGCTCGCCGGCACCTGAGCCGTACCCCCGCCCCACGCCACCCCACGCCACCCCACCCCACCGCGCCGCCCGGCCCGCGCCCCCGCGCATCGACCACCCCACACCGCAGCACGCCGCAGCACGCCGCAGCACCCCGCAGCACCCCGCAGCACCCCGTACCACCCCGGCCCGACGCCCCCACGGCCGGAAGGCGGCCCTCCGATCGGCATAGGCCACCTTCCGGCCGGGTCCCCCGACCCCGCATCCCCGGACGACTTCGCTCGTTGGCCCCTGTGTGTACAGCTACGACGTCTCCGCGACCCCCGGCAGGACCGCCACCGTCCCCCGATCGATCCCGGGCATGCGCCCGTCGTACGACGCCGAGCACCCCCACTCGACGACGCCGATCTACGACGAGCTGTACTCCGAGTACCGGCGGCTGTTCCGCGCGCTGCCGGGCGACCGGTCGGGCGAGGAGGACCTGAAGTTCACCGGCTTCGCGATCCGGGAGGGGTACCCGCTACCGGTGGACCCGCGGTCGTACCCGCAGCAGCAGGCGTTCCAGACCTACGGGGGCCAGGCGGCGGGCCTGCCGCAGTTCATGCCCGCCCAGCAGGCGAACCCGCACCCCGCCAACCCCACGAGCGACGGCTACGGACAGGCCATGCAGCACGCCACCGGCCACCACCCGACGGGACACCACACCACCGGACACCACAGCACCGGGCACCAGACCACCGGAAACCACCCGGTCGGCCCCCACGCCACCGGCCATCACCACATCACGAACCACCACCCCGGCGGGCACCACCAGCCGAACGGCCACCAGGTCCAGCCCGCACCGCAGTTCACCAACGGCCAGGGATGGGTGGCCGCCGGCTTCCTCGGCTCGTCGGGCCAGGTGCCCCACCCGATGCCCGCGCCGCCCCCGGTCCCGTCCCCGATGATGGGCACGGCCCCGTCCGCCGCCGCCGGCGGACGGCACCGGCAGATGCTGTCCCTCCCGCCGGGCCGCATGGGCGACCACCACTGACCCGCCGCCCGAACCGGGCCGGGCACCACCGGGCACCACCGGGCACCACCGAACGACCCGACCAGGCACCACCGAACGACCGAGGGCCCCGCCGCCGAAGCGACGAGGCCCTCACTCGCGAAGGTGCGCGGGCGCCTACGGCCCCACGCACCAAGCGGTGCCGGTGCGACTACTACTTCTTCTTGTTGCGCTTCTCCCGCACGCGCACCGAGATCGAGATCGGCGTCCCGACGAAGCCGAACTCCTCGCGCAGCCGGCGCTCGATGAAGCGGCGGTAGCCCGCCTCCAGGAAGCCCGAGGCGAACAGCACGAAGCGCGGCGGACGGGAGCCCGCCTGGGTGCCGAACAGGATGCGCGGCTGCTTGCCGCCGCGGATCGGGTGCGGGTGGGAGGCGACGAGCTCGCCGAGGAAGGCGTTCAGGCGGGCGGTCGGGATGCGGGTCTCCCAGCCGTCCAGCGCGGTCTCGATCGCCGGGACGAGCCTCTCCATGTGCCGGCCGGTCTTGGCCGAGACGTTGACGCGCGGGGCCCACTGCACCTGGACGAGGTCGCGCTCGATCTCGCGCTCCAGGTAGTAGCGGCGCTCCTCGTCGAGCTGGTCCCACTTGTTGTAGGCGATGACGACGGCGCGCCCGGCCTCGACGGCCATCGAGATGATGCGGGTGTCCTGCTCGGCCAGGGTCTCGCTGGCGTCGATCAGGACGACCGCGACCTCGGCCTTCTCCAGCGCGGAGGCGGTGCGCAGCGAGGCGTAGAAGTCGGCGCCGGCGGTGAGGTGGACGCGGCGGCGGATGCCGGCCGTGTCGACGAACTTCCAGGTCTTGCCGCCGAGTTCGATCATCTCGTCGACCGGGTCGCGGGTGGTGCCGGCCAGCTCGTTGACGACGACGCGCTCCTCGCCGGCGACCTTGTTGAGCAGGCTGGACTTGCCGACGTTCGGGCGCCCGATCAGCGCGACGCGGCGCGGGCCGCCGGGGGCGGCGCCGCCGAAGGTCTGCGGCGGGGCCTCGGGCAAGGCGGCCATGACGGCGTCGAGCAGGTCGCCGGAGCCGCGGCCGTGGAGGGCCGAGACGGGGTACGGCTCGCCCAGGCCGAGGGACCACAGGTAGGCGGCCTCGGCCTCGGTGGACTGGCCGTCGACCTTGTTGGCGCACAGGACGGTCGGCTTGCCGGCCCGGCGGATGATCTTGATCAGGGCCTCGTCGGTGTCGGTGGCGCCGACGGTGGCGTCGACGACGAACAGCACCGCGTCGGCCTGCTCGATGCCGAGCTCGGCCTGGGCGGCCACCATCGCGTCGATGCCGAGGACGTCGATCTCCCAGCCGCCGGTGTCGACGACCTTGAAGCGGCGGCCGTTCCAGCTGGCCTCGTAGCTGACCCGGTCGCGGGTGACGCCCGGCTTGTCCTCGACGACGGCCTCGCGGCGGCCGATGATGCGGTTCACGAGGGTCGACTTGCCGACGTTCGGGCGGCCGACGATGGCCAGCACCGGCAGCCGGAGGTGCTCGGCGGCGTCGAGGCCGTACACGTCGTCGAGGTCGAAGCCCTCTTCGGCGGCGAGGGCCATGAACTCGGCGTACTCGGCGTCGTCCAGCTCACCGTGGCCGGTGGCGTGCTCTGCGGTCATGTTCGTCTGTTCCGTTTCCCGGCCCGGCCCTTCCCAGGGGCGCGCCGTGCGTACCTGCCCCGCTCGGGGCAGCGCGAGTACTTCTCCTGCGGCACCTCGGCGGTGCCGCAGTTCGTTCGGGATCACCCGGGGCCGGAGCCCGGCGGGCCACCCCCATGAAGGATCACACCGACGACAGGCCGGCCCGCTCCTCCACCAGGGCGACGATCCGCCCGATGACCTGCTCCAGCGTGAGGTCGCTGGTGTCCACGAGGACCGCGTCGGCGGCCTGGGTCAGCGGGGCCGTCTTCCGGGAGGAGTCGGCGGCGTCCCGGCGGGCGAGGTCGGCGGCCATCGCGGTGATGGTCGCCTCGTCGACGCCCTTGGCGCGCAGCTCGGCCGCCCGGCGCTCGGCACGGGCGGTCTCGGAGGCGGTCAGGAAGATCTTGACGGTGGCGTCCGGGAACACCACGGTCCCCATGTCCCGGCCCTCCGCGACGATGCCGCGCTCGGCGACCCCGGCGCAGCCGCGCTGCAGCTCGACCAGCCGGGTGCGCACCGCCGGCACCGCGGACACGGCGCTGACCCGCGCCGTCACCTCGGGGCCGCGGATCGGGCCGGACACGTCCTGCCCGTCCACGGTGATGGTGGGCCCGTCGGCGTCCGTCCCCGACACGATCACCGGCTTGCCGCACGCGACGGCCACCGCCTCCGCGTCGTCCGTGTCGACGTCGTTGGCCAGCATCCACCAGGTCATCGCCCGGTACATGGCACCGGTGTCCAGGAAGCTCAGGCCCAGCCGGGCGGCCACGGCGCGCGAGACGGTCGACTTGCCCGAACCGGAGGGTCCGTCGATGGCGACGACGACCGGGGCGTGCGCTCGGTCGGCAGTGTCCACGGGGTCGAACCTCTCTCTGAGCATGGGATCCGGCGCCTGGACGGCCAGTGGGCAGGCGTTGAACAGGCATGCGGCCGGGGATTGTCTCCCTCAAGGTTAATGGACCGGCGCGGGCCCCCGCCCCGCCAGGCCCGACCGCCCCGACGGCCCTACCGCCCCAGCAGCTCCACGACCGCGTTCCCCAGCCGGGGCCGGACGTACTCGCCGTCCCGCTCGATGCCGAGCACCCCGCCCAGGAAGGCCATCGTGAGCTGCCCGTCCGGCCTGCCCCACGCGAAGGGCACCGTCGAGACGTGCGACGGAAAGGCGTTCTCCTCGAAGGACAGCCCCCGCCACCCGAAGACCGTCCGCGGCTCCGGACCGGAGGGCCTCCGGGTGTGGGCGAAGAAGGCCGTGATCCACCCGGAGACGAGGTCCCCGCCGGAGTCCGACCGCCACTTGTACAGCGAGCGCCAGAACTCCTGGTCCACCGGCCAGCCGGCCGCCGTCCGCGCCAGGACCCTCAGCACCGGGCGCAGCTCCGCGAACCAGGGCGCGAGCGGCTCGAACCACGGCGCCAGCTCGCCGACCCGCTCCGCCAGCAGCGCCCAGTCGTTCGCGGTCCCCTCCAGGCGGACCCGGGGGATGCCGCACAGCGTCTCCCACCGGAACTCGTAGTAGGGGCTGACGACGTCCATCAGCGCGACCAGCACGGACGAGACGTCGTCCGGCGTGGTCGTCGAGAAGTCCGGCCGGAACAGCTCGACGAGTTCCGCCCCCACCGCCTCCGCCAGCGGCTCGCGCACCAGGCGGATCGACGCGGCCCAGTCCGGCTCCGGGCCCAGCAGGGAGTTGTCCCGGACGACGATCGGACGCTTCTCCCCCGACGGGTCCGCGCCGAACACCCCCGCGTACAGGTCCGCGTTCAGGCGCACGTGGACGGCCACCTCGTGCACCACCGCGTACCAGAGCACGTCCGGCGACAGGCTCAGCGGCAGGTGCCCGCAGAACGCGACGTGCGCCGCCCGCAGCAGCAGGCTCCACGTCGGCTCGTCCCCGGCCGGCCGCTGCCGTTCCGCCGGGGCGGCCAGCAACGAGACCGCACTGCGGTGGTGGAGGCGGAACTCCCCACCCACCACGGCCGCCAGGAACGCGTCGTTCCCGACGACGTCCAACTCCCCCACGTCGCCCGGCTCCTGGCCTTCACCGAGTGGTATCTCGACGATCACGACAGCTCCCCCGCGCCCCTCGGCCCCGCACGCTCTGCCCGCTCTTCCAGGGCCCTCAGTCCCGCACGCTCCACCCGCTCGCCCGCAGCGCCGCCGTCAGCGGCTTCACGGCCGCCGGGGCGACGGACAGCTGGACGAAGCCGACCTGCTGCCCGTCGGAGTGCTCGATGACGACGTCCTCGATGTTGACCCCGGCCGCGCCGACCTCGCCGAAGAGGCGGCCGAGCTCGCCGGGCTGGTCGCCGAGGACGACCGACACGGTCTCGTACCGGGTGGGCGGCGCGCCGTGCTTGCCCGGGATGCGGGCCTGCCCGGTGTTGCCGCGCCGCATGACGGCCTCGATGCCGGCCGCGCCCGAGCGGCGTTCGGCCTCCTCGGCGGCGTCCAGGGCGCGCAGCGCGGTGACGGTCTCGCCGAGGTCCGCGGCGACCTCCTCCAGGATGTCGGCGACGGCGCCCGCGTTGGCGGAGAGGATGTCGACCCACATGCCGGGGTTGGAGGCGGCGATCCGGGTGACGTCCCGGACGCCCTGCCCGGAGAGCCTTATCGCCGTCTCGTCGGCGTGCTCCAGCCGGGCGGCGACCAGCGAGGACACCAGCTGCGGGGCGTGCGACACGAGTGCGACCGCCCGGTCGTGCGCGGCGGCGTCCATGACGATCGGCATCGCGCCGCACAGCGCGACGAGCTCCAGGGCGGCATTGAGCGTCTCGGTGTCGGTGTCGGCGGTGGGGGTGAGCACCCAGGGCCGGCCCTCGAAGAGGTCGGCGCGGGCGGCCAGCGGGCCGGAGCGCTCACGGCCGGCCATCGGGTGGCTGCCGATGTAGTGGACGGTGTCGCAGCCGAGCGCGGCGACCTCGGCCCGCGGGCCCTCCTTGACGCTCGCAACGTCGGTGTACCAGCGGGCCAGGTTGCGGCGCTGGCAGTCGGCGAGCACCTTGCCGACCAGCGCGGGCGGGACGGCGATGACCGCGAGGTCGACCGGGCCGTCGGCGGGTTCGGTGGTGCCCGCGCCGAGCGAGGCGGCCGTGCGGGCGGCGTCCGGGTCGGCGTCCTCCAGGTGGACGGTCAGCCCGCGGCCGGTCAGGGCGAGGGCGGCGGAGGTGCCGATGAGTCCGGTGCCGACGACGACGGCAGTGCGCATGGCGGGTCGCTCTCCTTCACGGGCCTGTTCACGGGCCTGGCCGGCGGGCCGGGGTGTGCTCGCCCCATCCTCTCGCATGGCCCCCGCCCTCGCGCCCACCACCCACCCCGCCACCACAGCGACCCGTCCCACCACCGGACAGAACCACCCCGCCACCACAGCGACCCACCCCACCACCGGACAGAACCACCCCACCACCACAGCGACCCACCCCACCACCGGACAGAACCGCCGACACCCGGCCCCCGTCCCACAGAGTGCACACGCCACCGCGCGGGCGAATTCCGGAGACGCCCGCCCGGAAGCGGGGCAGACTGGCCGCCCGAGCAGAGACCGTCGGCGCAGGCGGCAGGACGCGAACGAAGGGGTTGCGCATGGACGATCAGCACAGTGGCGAGGTCCAGCGGCGGAAACCGGCGGCCGTACCGGCGCACCCGTCGGTCCTCGACTCGGTCGTGGTGTACGCCGAGGGCGCGGTCTGCCGCCGCCGGGCCACCGTGCCCGTCCCGGCCGACGGCCGCCTGCGGCTGACGGGCCTGCCCCGCACGCTGGACGGCCGCTCGCTGCGCGCCCGGGTGCTCGCCGGCCCGGCCGGCACGGCCGTGACCGAGGCGCGCGTGGAGCAGCTCGCCGAGATCCGCGACGAGTCCGAACTCCCCTCCCTCCGACGGGAATTGGACGAGGCCAGGGAGCACCTGAGCGCCCTCGTCGAACGCCACCGCCTGGTCCTCGCGTCGATCGCCGAGACGAGCGACCTGCGCGCGGTGCCGCCGCAGCGGCGGCGGCCCGACGAAGTCCTGCGCCGCACCCCCGCCGACGCGTGGCTGGAGCTGGCCGAGTTCGTCGACGAGCGGCTGGCCGGGCTCCAGGCGCGCGCCGAGCAGCTCACCCGGGAGATCGAACTCGCTGACCATGCCTGCGAGTTGATCAACGACCGGCTGGAGCGCGCGTCCACCGCAGGACCGTCCCACCCGGTGGAGACGGCCACCACCGTCCTGCTCACTCTGACGACCGCCCCGGCCACCGCCGGCGAACCGTCCACGGCCGCACCCACCCCCGCCGGCACCCCCACCGCCGACGAACCGGCCACCGCCACACCCACCCCCATCACCCCCGCCACCCCCGCCCACCTGGAGATCGAGCTGGAGTACGGCGTCGCCGCCGCCCGCTGGATCCCCGCCTACCGGCTGTCCTACCGGCACGGCGCCGACACCGGCCGCCTCGTCCTGCGCGCCTCCGTCGCCCAGCAGACCGGCGAGGACTGGACGGGCGTCCGCCTCGCGCTGTCCACCGCGGACCTCGACCGCCGCACCGACCTGCCCAGGCTGCGCTCGCTGCGGATCGGCCGCAGCCAGCCCGCGCCGCCGCCGTCCGGCTGGCGCGAGCCCCCGAGCGGTCTGTCCGACCTGTTCTCCGGCTACGACGCGGCCGACGAGCTGCCCGGCAGGCCCCGGCCCCGCGGCGGCGGCCCGCTCGCCGTCTCGGCGCCGATGCCCAGCCCCCCGGCCTGGCTGCAACAGCCCCGCCCGTCCGCGCCCCAGCCCGCGCCGCCCGGCCGCCCGGGACGCGCCGCTCGCCCCGGCGGCAGTCCGTACGGTGTGAGCGGGCGCGGCGGCGGCACCCTGGACGCCGCCGACGGCGACTACCCGCTGCCCGCATCGCCGCCCCCGCCCGGCCCCGGCTTCGCCGGCTACGGCGGCGCTCCGGTCCCCCAGTCGGGGCCCCCGGCACCGGTCGCGCCCGGCGGCCCCGCCCCCGCCGCCTTCGGCGCCCCGGCGCCCGTGCCCGGAGCCGCCCCGGCCGCCCGGTCCGCACCGCCCGAGGCCATGAAGCGGATGGCCCACCGCAAGCGCGCCGGCGCCGTCGAATCCGCCGACGTCTGGAACGACGGCCCGCCGACGGCCCACGGCGGCCTCACCCCCGCCGCGGCCCTGCTCGACTACCCTGAGCTCGTCCTGGCCGGCCCCGACGAGCCCGCCGCCCGCCGCGGCACCCTCCGCCCGCCCGCCGCCGCCCCGGACACGGGCCCCGGCAACCCCGGCGCCCTCGGCGGCCTCGGCCGCGTGCGCGGCCTGCGCCTGCCCCGGCACGCCGTGGCGCCGCGCGTCTCGGCCGGCTCCTTCGACCACCGCTTCGACGCCGCCGCCCCCGCCGACATCCCGTCCGACGGCACCTGGCACACCGTCACGGTGGACGAGATCCCGCTGTCCGTCCGCCCCGAGTACGTCACCGTCCCCGCCGTCGAGGAGAAGGTGTACGCGACGCTCGTCCTCGCCAACCGCACCGACCGCGCCGTCCTGGCCGGCCCGGTCGAGGTCACCGTGGACGACGAGTTCCTGCTCACCGCCGCCCTGCCCACGCTCGCCCCCGGCGGAGTGCGGCGGGTGGGCATCGGCGTCACCGAGAGCATCGAGGTGGCGCGCCGCACCGAGCTGCACGAGGCCGCCGCGGGCAAGCTGAACGTGCTGAACAACAGCACCGTGCTCGACCACCGGGTGCACGTCGAACTGGCGAACCGGCTCGGCCGGGCCGTCACCGTCGAGGTCCGCGAGCGCGTGCCGGTCTCCTCCGACGCCGAGATCCGGATCGAGGAGCGCGCCGACTGGCACGCCCCGACGGTCCCGACCCCGGAGTGCCCGCCCAGCAGCCGACTCTGGCGGGTCGAACTGCCCCCAGGCGGGCGCGCCGAGCTCGACGGCGGCTACCAGATCAAGATCCCGGCCGGAAAGGCCATCGTCGGCGGAAACCGGAGGAACTGAGAATGACCGGAACCATCCCCCTCCCCGTCACCGCCGTCACCTGCCTGGAGGACCGCAGCCAGGTCGAGCGCACGACGACGGTCGACCTCGTCGCGGGCGTCCAGCGCCTGCGCCTGGGCCCGCTCACCGCGCTCGCCGTGGACCGCACCCTGCGCGCCGAGAGCGGCACCCCCGGCAGCCGCGTCCTGGACGCCCGCCTGGTGCGCAGCTGGACCCCGCGCTCCCCGCAGCCGCCGGGCCCGGAGGACTCCGAACTGCGCCACCGGCTGCACGAACTGGACGCCGAGACCCGGCTGACCGACCAGGCCCGCGCCCGCCTGGAGGCCCGGCTGGCGCTGCTCGCCCAGCTCTCCGCCGACCTCCTGCGCGAGGTCGGCGAGGGCGCCGGCGTCGGCGAGGTCGAACGCGCCCGCTGGACGCGCGAGCTGGACCGGGTGGACGCCGAGCGCGAGCGCCACGGCGAGGAACTGCGCGCCACCCGCTCCCGGCTGCGCCGCCTGGAGGAGGAGCGCTCGCAGGCGCTGACCGCGCTCGACGAGGCCGAGGAGGAGCCGGCCGAGCTGGTCGCCCACCTGGACCTCACCGTCGAGGCCGCCTCGGCCGGCCCCGGCACGCTGACCGTCAGCCACCTGGTGCCGTGCGCGCTCTGGCGCCCGTCCTACCGCGCCACCCTCGCCGGCGGGAGCCTGCGCCTGGAGTCGGAGGCCGTCGTCTGGCAGCGCACCGGCGAGGACTGGACCGGCGCGCGGCTCACCTTCTCCACCGCCCGCTCCGCCCTCGCGACCGCCCCGCCCGCGATCACCGAGGACGTCCTGATGCTGCGCGAGCGCACCACCGAGGAGCGCCGGACGGTCGAGGTCGAGCTGCGCGAGGAGACGGTCGGCACGCTCGCCCCGGACGCCGCCGTGCCGGGCGTGGACGACGGCGGCGAGGTCCGGGTGCTGCCCGCGCCCGCCCCGGCCACCGTGCCGTCCGACGGCCGGGCGCACCGGGTGCCGCTGGGCGGCTTCGACGCACCGGCGAGCAGCGAGTACGCGTGCGCGCCGGAGCTGTCCCCGCTGGTCACCCAGGTGGTCCGGTTCCGCAACGCGGCCGGGCACCCGCTGCTGGCCGGCCCGGTCGAGCTGGTCCGCGGCAGCGGCTTCACCGGCCGGGGCGAACTGCGCTTCACCGCGGCCGGAGCCGAGGCCGAGCTGGCGTTCGGCAGCTCGGACGGCTACCGGGTGGTCCGCGAGACCGAGGAGCGGCAGGCCACCGCCGGGCTCACCGGCCGCCAGACGACCACCCGGAAGGTCCGGCTGCACCTGTCCCGGTTCTCCGGCCCGGAGGAGCGGGACGAGCAGGTCGTCACGGTCCGCGAGCGGGTGCCGGTCTCGGAGGTGTCGGCGGTGGAGGTGCGGCTGCGCAAGGAGGAGTGCACCCCGGCCCCGGACGCCTTCGACGCCGAGGGCATCGTCCGCTGGGACGTGCCGCTCGGCCCGGGCGCCCGCCGGACGGTCACGCTGGTGTACGAGGTCTCGGCCTCCTCGAAGGTGGCCGGACTCTGACACCCGCGCCGGAGTGACACCGGATCAGCACCAGCCCGCTCAGCACCAGAGGGACCGAACCGGGTACAAAAGGAACATGATCCTCCACCTCGCACCCCTGGACGACTGGCTGGCCGACCCCGGCCGCCCGTACGCCGCCGCCTCGCTGCTCACCGACGGGTTCATCCACTGCTCGGCGGACGAGCGGACGGCGCTCGCGGTGGCCAACCACTTCTTCGCCGACGCCCCCGATCCGCTGATGGTGCTGCTGATCGAGGAGTCGCTGGTGGAACCGATGGTCAAGTGGGAGGCCCCGCACGGCGCACCGCCGCCCGGGGCCACGCCCGGCGTGCAGTTCCCGCACATCTACGGCCGGCTGAACCGGTCCGCCGTGGTGGGCCTGGAGAAGGTCCTGCGCGGCCCGGACGGCCGCTGGGCCTCCCTCACGCCCTGGAGCTGAGCCCGCAAGAGCCGGGCCCCGAAGCCGGGCCCCCGAAGCCGAGCCCCGGAACCAGGCCGCGGGCTCACAGCCACCCGCGCTCCCGCGCCGCCATGCCGGCCTGGAAGCGGGTGGTGGCGCCCAGCGCCCGCATCAGGCTCTGCAGCCGGCGCTGGGTGGTGCGGGCGCTCCAGCCGAGCGAGCGGGCGATCGACTCGTCGGTCAGGCCGGCCGCCAGCAGGCCCAGCAGCTTGCGGTGGTCGGCCGCCGGCTCCAGCGCCGTGTCCGTCGCGCCGATCGCGGCCTGGAGCTGGACGGCCCGCTCCCACTCGGCCTCGAACAGGGTGTCCAGCGCCTGGAGCAGCGCCGAGGGATGGATGACGTAGGCGGCGTCGAGGACGCTGTCGCCGACGCTGATCGGGATGATCGCCATCCGGTCGTCCGAGATGATCATCTTCATCGGCAGCGTGGGCCGGACCCGCGCCTCCTCGCCGTCCGCGACGCCGACCAGGATGTTCTTCTCCAGCCGACCCGGCCAGGCGACCGCCTCCCGGTCGTAGATGGTCCGGAAGCGCAGCCCCTCGCGCAGCCGGTCGCGCTGCGTCGGCATGAGCCCCACCGGGTCCTGGATGTACGGCGGGCAGTCGAAGCCGCGCACCTGGTACTGGCTGGTCTCGGTGATGTGCTCCAGCCGCTGGGCGATCGCCTCGCCGCCGGTGAGCACCTCGACCGAGTGCGCCGGGTCGGTGTAGCGCGACGCCTCCCGGAAGGCGTCCATCAGCCGGTGCATCTCGGCGCGCGCGTGGCGCAGTTCGGACTCGCGGTGGCCTATCAGGGTCCCGATCGCGACGTCGGGGGCGACCGGCAGGTAGCGCTGGCGGTCCACCGGCGCGCGGGTGGCCATGCCCTGCTGGGCGAGCCGGTCGAGCGCGCGCACGCTCTGCTGGAGGGTCAGCCCGCAGGTCTCGGCCAGGTCCTCCGCGGTGGACTGCGGGTTGGCCACCAGCGCGGCGTAGACCTGCCCGTCCGGCTCGGCCAGTCCCAGTGCGCTGAGTGGTGCATCGGACACGACGCGGTCTCCCCCTGTTCGCCCCCACCGGCGCCCGCCCTGGCGCACTCCCGCCACGTGGCGCGGCGGTGGTCAGATGGCCATCCTCTGCCACGGATCACGGCGCTGACAAGGCCGTGACCAGCGGGTGCGTCCCGGCTCACACACACGCCGGAGGGTCCCCCGCCACCACGGGCGGGAGACCCTCCGGAGAACTGTCGGTGAACCGGGGCCCTACAGGCCGACCTCGTGCATCAGCTGGCCGACCTCGGGGTTGGTGAGGCGGCGCAGCCAGCCCGACTTCTGGTCGCCCAGCGCGATCGGGCCGAAGTGGGTGCGCACGAGCTTCTCGACCGGGAAGCCGACCTCGGCCAGCATCCGGCGCACGATGTGCTTGCGGCCCTCGTGCAGGGTGACCTCGACCAGGTAGTTCTTGCCGACGTTCGAGATGACCTTGAAGCTGTCGGCGCGGGCGTAGCCGTCCTCCAGCTCGACGCCCTGGGCGAGCTGCTTGCCCAGGTCGCGCGGGATCGGGCCCTGGATGGCGGCCAGGTAGGTCTTGGTCACGCCGTACTTGGGGTGGGTGAGGCGGTGGGCCAGCTCGCCGTGGTTGGTGAGCAGGATGATGCCCTCGGTCTCGGTGTCCAGGCGGCCGACGTGGAACAGCCGGGTCTCCCGGTTGGTCACGTAGTCGCCGAGGCACTGGCGGCCTTCCGGGTCCTCCATGGTGGAGACGACGCCGGCCGGCTTGTTGAGCGCGAAGAACAGGTAGGACTGGGTGGCGACGGTCAGGCCGTCGACCTTGATCTCGTCCTTCTGCGGGTCGACGCGCTTGCCCTGCTCGGTCACGGTCCTGCCGTTGACCTCGACGCGGCCCTGCTCGATCAGCTCCTCGCAGGCGCGGCGGCTGCCGATGCCGGCCCGGGCCAGGACCTTCTGCAGGCGCTCGCCCTCGGGCTCGCCGAAGGTCTTGGGCAGCTTGACGGCGGGCTTGTCGTGCCGGGCGAGGACGGCGTCCTCGATCCTGGCCTGGAGCTCGCGCGAGCGCTGCGGCTGACGGCGCGGGTCGCCCGGGGCACCCTGGCCCTCGCGGCGCGGGCGCGGCGCCGGGCCGGGGCGCCGGCCGGCGAAGCTGCCGCGGGCGGGGGTGGCGTTGGGGCCGCCGCCGAACTCGGGGCGGTCGTAGCGCCGCTCCTCGGGCCGCAGCGGGCGGTCCGGGAAGCGGCGGTCGTCGCGCCGGTCGTCGCGCCGGTCGTCCCTGCGGTCGTCGCGGCGGGGGTCCCGCCCGGACGAGCCGGAGCCGCCGCGCGAGCCCGCGCCGCCGCCGTAGGAGCCGCCCCGCGAGCCGCCGCCGTACGAACCGCCGCCGGACGAACCGCCCCGCGAGCCCGAGCCGCCGCGGCCGCCGCCGCCCCCGTAGGAGCCGCCGCCCCGGCCCCCGCCCTGTCCGCCGCGACCGCTTCCGCCGCCGCTGCTGTTCCTGCCGTTGCCACTGCTACGCATCAAAGTGTCCGTACGTCGTTCCGTCTGGGATGTGCGGTCGTTTCGGCCGACCTCACCGCCCCCTGCCGATCGTGCTCAGCCCGACCGGCCTCGCCACTGCCGTCCGCGGCCTGCGCGGCAGCGGCGGCGACCGCCTCCGCGATCATCGTGCCCTCCAGGGACTCCGCTTCCACGTCGTCGACCTCGGGCAGGAAGGGAGCGAGCTCCGGCAGCTCGTCCAGGCCGCGGAGCCCCATCCGTTCCAGGAAGTAGTTCGTCGTCCGATACAGGATCGCACCTGTTTCGGGCTCGGATCCGGCCTCTTCCACCAGTCCTCGCTGTACCAGGGTACGCATCACGCCGTCACAGTTCACACCACGGACGGCCGAGACCCGCGATCTGGACACCGGCTGACGGTAGGCGACGACCGCCAGGGTCTCCAGCGCGGCCTGGGTGAGCCGGGCCTGCTGGCCGTCCAGGACGAAGCGGTCGACGGCCGGGGAGCAGGCGGCCCGGCTGTAGAAGCGCCAGCCGCCGGCGACGTGCCGCAGGTCGAAGCCGCGCCCCTGGGCGGTGTACTCGGCGGACAGCCCGCGCAGGGCGTCGGCGATCTCGGTCCGGGGCCGCTCCAGCACGCCGGCCAGCCGGTCCTCGGTCACCGGTTCCTCGACGATCATCAGGATCGCCTCTAGCTCGGCCCGCAGCCCGACGCCGGGCGCCCCGGCCTCCCCGACGCCGGGCGCCCCGACCTCCCCGGCTTCCTCTGCGTACTCGGCCTCCGCCGGGACCGCCGGCACGTCGGAAGTCGGCGGAGCCGACTTCTGGTGCACCACACGCGCCCCCGCCACGCGCACCTCAGCCACCGGCTCCGCCATGGGCGCCTCAGCCACGCGCGCCCCGGCCACCGGCTCCGCGGCCCGCTCCGGCTCGTCCGGCACGAGCTCGAAGACCGGCTCCAGCCACTCCTCGGCCCGCGGCCGCCCGGGCAGCCCCAGCCGGCGGCGTTGCGGCCGCCCGCCGCCGTCCGCAGACGTCTCCGTCACCCGTCCTCCTCCTTCTCCCCCGCCGGCCGGTCGAACTCGTCCGTGACCTCCACCGCGCCGCGTCCCGGCTCGGCCACCCACCGCACGGTCAGCTCCCCGAGCGCCTCCGGCTGCTCGAAGGCGAGCGCCTGCTCGCGGTAGAGCTCCAGCAGCGCGAGGAAGCGGGCCACGACGACCAGGGTGTCCGGCGCGTCCGCGACCAGCCGCCGGAACGACGCCTCGCCCAGCTCCGTGAGCAGGGCCGCCACCAGCCCGGCCTGCTCGCGCACGCTGACCGGCGGGGTGTGGATGTGGTCCACGTACACGACGGGCGCCGGCTTCGGCTCCATCGCCTTCGCCGCGAGCTGCGCGAGCCGCTCAGCGCCGATGGTGATCACCACCTCGGGCAGCAGCTCGGTGTGGTGCGGCTCCAGCCCGGCGGTGCGCGGGCGCAGGCGCAGCTCGGCGGCCCATCGCTCCCCGAACACCTCGGCCGCCCGCTTGTACGCCCGGTACTGCAGCAGCCGCGCGAACAGCATGTCGCGCGCCTCCAGGAGGGCGAGGTCCTCCTCGTCCTCGACCTCGGCGGCGGGCAGCAGCCGGGCGGCCTTGAGGTCGAGCAGGGTGGCGGCGACGACGAGGAACTCGGTCGCCGCGTCGAGGTCCCAGTCCGGGCCCATGGCCCGGATGTGTGCGAGGAACTCGTCCGTCACGGTGGCCAGCGCCACTTCGGTGACGTCCATCCGGTGCTTGGCGATCAGGCCCAGCAGGAGGTCGAAGGGGCCCTCGAAGTTGTCCAGCCGCACCCGGAACCCGCCCCGCGACCCGTCGTCGGTCCCGGGGCTCGCGGTGGTGGCAGGCGGTTCGGTGGTGCTGGGCATGGCGTTCCATCTTCACCCGGCCCCGGCGCCCGCCCCGCCCCGGGGCCGTCGACACGCCGTGCGCCCGAATCCCCGGGGCGCCCCGGGGACGCCCGCCGAGGCCCGGAGGGCCCTTGGCCCTGGCCCTGGGGCCCTCAGCGACCGCGCAGGCGCCGCACCAGGATGGAGGCCTCGCCGCGCTGCTCCAGGTCCGCCAGGACGACCGCGATGGCCTCCCGGACGATCCGCCCGCGGTCCACGGCCAGGCCGTGCTCGCCGCGCAGCACCAGCCGGGTGTGCTCCAGGTCCATGAGCTCCTCGGCGGACACGTACACGGTGATCTTCTCGTCGTGCCGCTCGCGCCCGCTGGGCCGCCGCGGCGCGCGGCCGCGCGGGCGGGCCCGTCCGGCGGTGCCCGCCTGCTCCTCGGCGGTGGCGGCGTGCGGGGCGGCCGCGGGGGCGCCGGGGTGTGTCTTTTACACTTCTGTCGCT
>NZ_JBHWGD010000004.1:200074-211909 GCF_042733235.1 Kitasatospora sp. NPDC059722 | reverse complement strand
GGCGAACACCCCTCCGCCCCCGGCACGGCCCGGCTACACTCCCGACCACCAGGCCGCTGACCAGGGAAAACGGAGAACTCTCACTGGAGTACTAGAACGTCAGCTCCGGAACCCGGAGGATCACCGCTGCCAGAGGAACGCGGCCCCGCCGCACTCGCGGCACGTCGGCCACACGAACCCGTCCGGGACGAGCGGGATTCCGCCGGTGCGCCCCCAGGAGCGGGGGCAGGCCTCAGGACTTCTCCTCGCGGCGCCGCGCACGGCGCCTGCGGAGGTGCCACGCGACGATGGCGATGACGACGAGGGCGGCCAGCGCGATCGCCGCGACGCGGCCCGCGACGCCCTCGACCCGGCGGTAGGCAGCGCCGGCGAAGTAGCCGAGGAGGGTGCAGCCGACGCCCCAGGCGATGCCGCCGACGGCGTTGTAAAACAGGAAGCGGCGGTAGGGCATGCGGGAGGTGCCCGCCAGTGCGGGCACCATCGTGCGGAGGAAGGCGATGAACCGGCCGAAGAAGACGGCGGCCGAACCGCGTCGGCTCATGAAGTCCCGCGCCCTGTCGATCCGTTCCTCGTGGCGGCGCAGCGCGCGCGTGTGCAGGAGGGACGGCCCGAAGCGGCGGCCGATCTCGTAGCCGACGGAGTCGCCGAGGATGGCGGCGCCGACGACGGCGACCGTGATCCACGCGAGCGAGACCTTGCCCTGGTGGGCGAGGAGGCCGCCGAGGATGGCGGAGGTCTCACCGGGGACGACGAAGCCGACGAATCCCACGAAGATCGCGTCCTCGGCGAAGACCAGCGTCGCGACGACGGCGTACACCACCGGTCCGGACAGTCCGCGCAGCCAGTCGGTGATCACGTTCATCGGCGCACCCCGCTCGGGATCACCCTCCCATGATCCCGCCGGAACGCCCCGACCGCCCACGACCACCCCGGGCGACCACCCGGTGACCACCGGTCCTCAGCGCGTCGGGCGCCTGCCCTTGCGGTGGTCCTGCTTCGGGAGGATCTGCCCGAGCATCGTCGGCCCCGAGGGTTCGCTGCGCGCGGGCGCCTTCGGGAGCGGCGTCTCGCCCTCGAGGACGAAGGTCCGGCCGCTGATCTCGACCCACACGGACTCGTGCAGCAGCAGCCGCTGCCCGCGCCGCAGCTGCCACGTCCGCCCGGGCCGGACCTCGCGCTCCGTGCCGTCGGCCGAGCGGACCCGGCAGCCGTTGGTGCTCGTGTCGTGCGCCTCCAGGACGCCGTCGTGGCAGGCCAGCCGGACGTGCGAGCGGCTGACGAGGTGGGTGGCCGCGCCGGTGAGCCACGGGCCGATCAGGACGGCCCGCTGCCCCTTGCGGGCCACCGGGTCGCGTCCGACGACGACGTCGTGGCCGGCCACGACCACGACGCGCGTCTGCACCTCGTCGTTCACGTGGATCTTGACCTCGACCTGGCTCGGGCGCGGCCCGCGGTCGATCAGCGGCAGCCGGTGCGTCGGGCAGACCGCCCGGCCGCGGTCGTGCCGCGGCAGCGCCTGGCCCGCGCCCGTCCGGCGCCCGCCCTCGAAGAGCCGGCAGCCGCGCTCCGGGCAGCGCCAGAGCCGTTCGAGGAACTCGCGGCGCGGGCCGCTGCCGGTGCGCCGGTCGAGCATCCCGGCGGAGAGCAGCAGGCGTTCCTCCTCCTTGCGCGTGATCTGCCAGTCCTCCGGCACGGGCATGACCCGCCGGGCGATCCCGACCCGGCCGCCGGGCAGGGGGACGGGCTTCACGAAGCGGTCGCGGTTGCCGGAGATCCACGGGTAGCGGCGGTGGAACTCGACGAAGCCGTCGTCGCTCACGACCGAGACGCCGGAGAGGTCGGCGATCTCTATCAGCCGGTCGTCCGCGACCGTTCGCGGCTCCATCAGACCGGCCTCGACCCAGTCGTGCAGCTGCGCCCGCTCGGCCCGGGTGAGGTAGGAGTCGGTGAGCAGCGAGTCGTCGACGACGGCGTAGATCTGCAGGGTGTGGTCGCCCACGTGGGAGGCCAGCGCGCGGCAGAGTGCGGTGAGCCGCTCCAGATCGGCCTTCCGGGCGCTCAGGAGGGCGTCGTCGCGGACGACGTTGGAGACGTCGACGACGAAGTCGGCCGAGGCCGGGTCCAGCGTCAGGAATTGCTCCGCAGACATGGGCCGAGGCTAGCAGTGGCGGTGTTGAGCCGCCGTCAATGTCGCTGACTCTCATGCCGGTTGCCCTCCTTCTCATGAAGGAGGGCAACCGGGGCCGGATCACGCCACGTTGACGGCGGTGTCGTCGAGGACGAAGGAGGTCTGCTTGGTGTAGTCCTCCGAGCCGCTGAACTTGAGGGTCACGCTCTGCCCGGCGTACGCGGACAGGTCGAGGGTGTGCTGCTGGTAGCCGGCGGCCGCGTTGACGTTCGAGTAGGTCGCCAGGGTGGTGCCGTTCGCGGTCACCGTCAGCTTGTCGAAGGCGGTGGTGCTGCTCGCGGCGGTGTCGATGTGCAGCCAGAAGCTGAGGTTGTAGGTGCTGCAGCCGGCCGGGAGGGTCACGGTCTGGGCGAGGGTGTCCGTGTTGGTGGTGCCGTACCCGTCGAGCCAGGCGTCGTAGGTGCCGGAGTGCGGCGGCTCGCTGGAGCTGCTGTTGATGGTGCTGGTGCCGCTGGTGTTGGTCTCGGTCCAGCCGGCCGTCGAACCGGCCTCGAAGCCCGGGTTGGCGAGCAGTTGGGCGGCGGTGCAGCCGCTGCCGCCGCCGGCGGGCTGGACGGTCCAGGTGAAGGTGACGGAGGAGGACGGGCCGGTGGAGTCGGTCGCGGTGGCCGTCACGGAGTAGCTGCCGGCGGTGGTGGGCGTGCCGCTGATCAGGCCGGTCGTGGCGTTGACGCCCAGGCCGGCGGGCAGACCGGAGGCGGCGTAGGTCAGGGTGCCGCCGGCCGTGTCGGTGGCGGACAGCTGGACGCTGGTGGCCGTCCCCGCGGTGGCGGTGCGGGCACCGGGGTTGGTGAGGGTGACGCTGCCGGTGGTGCTGCCGCTGCCGGTGCCGGCGAGCCAGGCGGTGGCGTTCAGGCCGAGCGCGGCATCGGTGCCCGCCGGGTCGTTCCAGCCGTTGTAGACGGTCTTGCCGGGCTCGCCGGTGCCGTCGTCGATGGCGGAGCTGTCGCCCCAGATGGCGACGCGGCCCTTGCCGAAGCTGCTGGTGGCGAAGAACGCGCCGGTGGTGCCGGAGTAGCCGGTGCGGTAGACGATGCCCTTGACGGAGGGGTTGTCGGCGGGCTTGAGGGTGAAGGTGGTGCCGTTGCGGATGATGCTGCCGGTGACGGTGCCGAAGGGGCCGTGCAGGACGGGGTCGGCGGCGTCGCTGATCGCCCGCGGGTTGTCGGTCTGGATGTTGAGCAGGTCGACCGAGAGCCCGAACGGGTCGTTGCTGTTGACCGAGTTGGTGGTCATCAGGTCGTTCAGGATGGCCGGGGAGTCCCAGCCGTCGTTGTTGCGGTCGCTGCCGGTGTGGTCCGAGATGAGGAAGAGCCCGCCGCCGTTCTGGACGAAGGTCATGACGGCGGTCTTCTCGGAGTCGCTGAGCCGGATGTTCGGCTCGGGCAGGACGAACTCGTCGAAGTTGGCGAGGTCCAGCGCGCCGCCGGTGCCGTAGGTGATGGTGGAGCCGCTCGGCAGCGTCTTGAGGCTGTACTGGCCGGTCTTCTGGAGGGCCACGCCCCAGGCGGAGATGGCGCCGGTCCAGTCGGTCTCCGACTGCGGGTTGGCGTTCTCGGCGAGCGGGTCCGGCTGGCTGGTGCTGATGATCCAGTCCGCGTTGCCGGCGGTCTCCGCCTTGCTGTTGTCGAACAGGACGCGGTGCTGCGCGGTCGCGGCGGGGGCCGCGGCCGGGGCGGTCGTGGCGTTCGCCGTGGCCGGCGCCGCGGCGGCCCGGTGGGGGACGGCGCTCGATCCGGCGAGGACGGTCAGGACGACCGCCCCCAGGGCGAGGGGACGGATGGTGTCGAGGCGTCTGAGCATGGGTCAAGTCCTCCGTGCAGTGGGGGTACAGGGGGGCGGTGCTACGCGCGTAGGCGCGCCGGACACCGTTCCATGATGGAGTAAGCGACGCTTGAACGGAACGCGACGAATCAACGTTCCGCACCGCCTCCACATCCCCATAAACGGAATACGAGCAGTCAGTTCGCGATGCCGTGACGATGACGGCCGGTCAGCCCCGTCGGGCGGCGCTGCGGTGGCGGGCGAGTTTGGCGAGGGCGAACACCACCAGGGCCGCACAGGCCACCGCAGCCCAGGCGGGGAGGAACACCGAGGCGGGTGCCAGGCCGGCCAGGGTGAGGAGCAGGGCGGGCAGGTACCAGCCGAGGACGGTCCGCGGGCCGTCGCCGTAGCGCAGCGAGATGGCGGCGTTGGCGGTGTAGAAGGCGAGGACGCCGCCGCACAACGCCCAACGGGCGCCCACCGGCAGGTGGTGCGTGGGCGCGGCCACGGCGGTGCCGAGGGCGGCGGCGATGACGGTCACGCCGGAGACCAGGACGAACGGGAGGTACATCACCGTGTCGCGGATGGCCCGGTCGGACCGTTCGGCCTGGACGTGGGCGAGTCCGCGCGCCGCCTCCGTCGTGCCCCAGACGAAGAAGACCATCGCGAGTTCGGCGACCACGACGAAGGCGAGCAGCGCCGTCGCCCCCGACGCCCGGGTGAAGTGGGCGGACAGGGTGACGCCGATGGTGTAGACGCTCTCGCCGAGCACGATGACGACGAACAGGCCGATCCGCTCGACGAGGTGCTCGACCGACAGCCGGGCGTAGAACTCGGCGCTGATCCCGGCGCGCACCGAGAGCAGCACGACCTCCAGCACCGTCGCCGCGCCCCAGAGGACGAACCTGCCCGGCCCCGGCACGGCGGCGGAGACGGCCCAGAGCACCGCGGGCAGGAGGCAGTAGAGGACGGGCCGCCAGACGGGCAGCGGACTCCCGGGCCGCCGCGCCCGGTCGAGCCAGATCGCGAAGAACCCCAGCCGGACCCACGCGGCGCCCAGCGCGTACGCCCACGCCCGCGATCCGAGCCCTTCCGGCGCCGCCGCGGCCATCAGGCCGAGCGCGGGCATCGTCCCGAGGAGCAGGGCCTGGCCGCGGGGGCGGTCCGAGCCGACCACGTTGATCGTCACCGTGAGGTTCGCCCACGCCCACCAGGCCGGGAAGAACAGCACGAGGAACGTGCCGAACTCCTTCGCCCCGGGGTCGCCGTGCAGCCCCTGGGCGAGGACGCTCACCACGACCACGAACACCAGGTCGAAGAACAGCTCGAACCAGCCGGCCCGCTGTTCCTGTGGCGTCTCCTCGTGCTCCTGCATGCGACCACTCTGCCCGCCCGGCGCCGCCCCGCCCCCGCGGCGCTCCGGCCGCGCCCCTGCGCCCTACCCGCGCGACGGCGTCACCCCGCCTGCGTCCACCACTTCTTCAGGACGTCCTCCGCGGGCTTCCCGTGGGGCGTGTACGCGAGCTTCTTCTTCGTCTCGCCGCTGTCGGGCCAGTCGTCCCACATCCACCAGCAGACGCCGGCCCACCAGGGCTTGCCGTCGAAGGTGGCGAGCAACGCCTCGTAGGCGGCGGCCTGTTCGGCGTCGCCGTCGCGCTTGCTGACGGTCCAGGAGTAGGGGGCGGTCGTCGTGCCGCGCTGGCTGACGTAGCCGGCCTCGGTGAAGAGGATCTTCCGCTGCCGGCTCCGGGAGAACGCGGCGAGCTCGTCGGCGATGGGCTGCCACGCCTGGCGCAGCTGGGCCGGGTCGGTCGTCGCCTTGTCGGTCAGCGGCCAGTAGGCGTCGATGCCGATGACGTCGAGGTCCTTCCAGAAGGGGACCTTCTTGTACTCGTCGTAGTTGGCGGCGTACGTCAGCGGGCCCTTGAAGCGGTCGCGGACGGCGGCGATGACGCTGCCCCAGTGCGCGCCGTCCTGGGAGGTGCCGGCGAGTTCGGTGCCGACGGCGAGCTGGTCGACGCCGTTGTCGGTGGCGAGTTGGGCGTAGTGGGTGATGAGGCCCTGGTAGGCGGTGAACCAGGCGTCCGGGTCGGACGGCCTGATCTCGGCGCGGTCGCCGCCCTTGGTCAGGTCGACGTGGGGCTTGATCATCGTTTTGAGGCCCGCGTCGTGGGCGAGGCGGATGATGTTGCGCAGGCTGTCGTCGGCGGCGGTCTCGTCGGTGGTGCGCATGGCCGAGTCGGTGACCCGGTCCTGGTACCAGGTGGGGGTGAAGGTCACCCACCGGGTGCCGGTGGCGGCGATCTGCTGGATGTAGGTCGCGGCCTGCGGGCTGTCGTAGTCGTCGGTGTTCCACGAGGGGAGCGTCATGCCGCGCATCTCGCTCGTCTTCCCGTCGTCGGGTCGGCCGGTCGGTGGTGCACCGGCCGAGGAGGGGCTGGGCTTGGGCTTGTCCTCGTCGTCGCCGGACTCCGCGGAGCATCCGGCGGCGACGAAGAGGACGGCCAGCGCCGCGAGGGCGGCGGCCGTCCTCTTCACCGGGTTCACTGCTGAGAGCTCCTCACCTGTTCGGGCCGCTCAGTTGGCCAGGTCCATCGGGCCGACGAAGGTGTAGCCGAGGGCCCTGATGCCGTCGATCGTCTGCTGGAGCGGCGCCACGGGGTAGTACGGGTGGTAGAAGAAGCTGGCCACCCCGTCGCGGACGGCGAGGTTGGCCCTGGCCGAGTTGATCAGGTCGGCCGGGAGCCGTGCCGGGTGGTTGTTGACGGGCACGGGCTCGTAGTTGCCGATGTCCTCGGGGAGCACGGTCGTACCGTAGACGTCCTTGACCGCGTACGGGAAGAACTGCCCGATGTAGCGGCCGGGGTTCACGGGCGCGCCGCTCAGCGTTCCGGCGAAGTACAGCGGACGCTCCAGCCGGGCCGTGTAGTTCTGGCCGAAGACCCGGTAGTCGGCGGCCGAGGCGGCGTAGTGCGGGGTGGTCCAGAGGGCGGGCCTGGGCAGGCCGGCCGCGGCGAAGCCGGCGAGGGCCGCGGTCACCCGGGACTGGGCCCAGGCGGTGGAGTCCTCGGCGGGCGGCCCGTCGTAGACGACGTTGTTGGCGGCGTCGACGTGCGAGCGGAAGAACTCGAAGTCGTCGGCCGTGACGCCGGTGTAGGGGTTGTTGACGTTGCCGTACTGGTGCGTGTAGCCGTGGTTCATGAGGACGGCGCCGTGCGCGAGCATGTACTGGAGCGCGGCGACGACGTCCGGGGCCTGGGCCAGGGTGATGGTCTGGGGCGTGCCGTTGTTGTAGACGCCCCGGGGGTCGGTGTAGACGGGGATGACGTTGATCCCGTAGGGGATGTTCTGCGAGGCCAGGTAGTCGGCCATGGTGCGCAGTTCGGTCGGGTCCGACCCCGGGCTGATGTCCTCCAGGCGCACGAACGCGCGGTGGCGCTCGGTGGTCGCCGGGGCGAGGGCGTCGAAGAGGAGGTCCTCGAACGCGACCACGCGGTCCGACTCGGACACGTAGGCGAAGGGGATCTCGCCGACGTAGGTGAGGTTGGCGGAGCGGATCGCCCACGGCGTGACGGCCCCGGTGGAGGCGTCCGTGGCCAGCGCGAGCTGGGTGACCTGCGGGTAGCCGGCGCCGGAGAGGGCGGGGTGCAGCACGCCGCCGTCCGCGCCCGCGGGGATCTTCCGGGTCAGCGTCTGGCCCTTGTACGTGACCTGGTTGATGTTCCCGACGCTGCCGTTGGTCGAGAAGTAGGAGTTGGTCGGGTCCCAGCCGTACTTCTTCTTGAAGTTCTCGATGCCGACGGCGTTGGCCATGTTCCAGACGTTGTCGCCGATCCAGTCGACCGGCTTGGCGGTCGTCATGACGTCCTGGTAGAACGCCGCCGGGACGGCGTCCGGGATGGAGCCGCCGTAGTACGTCGAGCCGACGTAGAAGGTGGCCGAGTACTGCTCCACCAGGCCGGGGGTGTACGCGGAGACCGGCTTGGCGGTGACGGTGCCGAAGTGGCCGGCGAGGTTGGCCGTCGCCATGGCGTAGAGCTCGCCGAGGTAGCCGTAGGGGCCGGTGGTGTCGTAGAGGACGAGGGCCGAGGCACCGGCCGCGGCGGTCGGGGCCTGGACGGACGGGCGCGCGGCCGCGGCAGCGGGGGCCGCCGCCGGAATGACGGGGAGCCGGTGCGCCCGGCGCTTGAGGTCGTTCACCCGCTGGGCGGCGCTCCAGGCGGTCAGGTCCGCGGAAGCGGCCCCGGTGGCCGGACCGGACGCGGCGGCGGCGAGCGGCCCGCCGGACGGAACGGCCGGATTCCCGGCGCCGCCCGCCGCCTCGGCACCGGTGGAAAGTCCGACGCCGCCCAGCAGGGCGGTGGTCACGGTCAGAATGAGCGGGACCCGGGCAACCGGGATTCTCCCTCTCGCCTTGCTCATTGTCGTCCCCCCTGATTCATGGGTTTCGCCGGTCCCGCACCCCAGGCACCCCCCGGTGAATCTGGTGAAGACATGGCAAGGCACGGCGGTGAAGCCCCGGCATTTCGCCGATTCTCACGCCGGGCGCAAGGAGTGTCAACAGCATTTCTCGGTCCGGCCCGTGCACTTTTCGACGGTCGACTTCGCACGGAGGAGCCGGCGTCCATGACGCGGAACGCACGCCCTCCGATGGCACCACATTCGGCCAATCATCGGCCCTCGGCCTGCGGCAATGAAACGATCATCGGCCTACCGAACGCCCGATCGGGCCGGTTCACCGCCGTTTCACGGAATTTAATATTCCGATTCGCAGCCTTTCGTGATCACATGCTTAAGCGTGCTTGTCATCTGATAACCTCCGACCGCACGCCCCGGACCGACGGGCGGGCTGAAATCCGGGGGGATCTCATGTACGGAAAACCCGTTCTGGGGATAGTCCTGCCCTTGGCCGGACTGATGGCGGCCCCAGAAGTTCTGCCGGGCGTACCCTTCGCCAGGGGACTGCAGGAAGCGGCCGGTGCCGGGTTCCTGCTCTACTGTTCGACAGCCACCATTCTCCTTCTCGTCAAATTCTGGTTCGCGTTCCGGAGCTCCGGTGATCGCCCGTGATCACGGAGGTCCTTCTCTGGTCGAGCGTCGCCATCATCGTGATGGCGGGCTGCTACAACGCCACCCTCTTCGTCCTCTCCAGGCGCAGGGTCCGCAACGACCGCGGTCCGCAGGCCGAGCGTCTCTACGTCTTCCTCCTCGCCTGTCTCAACGAGGAGAAGGTGCTCGCGGAGAGCCTGGCCCGGATCACCTCGCTGCCGGCGGCCGACTTCATGGCGCTGGTCATCGACGACGCGTCCGACGACCGCACCGCGGAGATCGCCCGCGCCGCCGACCCCGACCGGGTCAAGCTGCTGCAGCGGCACCTGCCGAACGCCCGGAAGGGCAAGGGCGCCGCCCTCAACGCCGGCATCCGCCACCTGCGGGAGTCCGGCATCCTGGACGGCCGCGACCCGGGCGAGGTGATCGTCTGCGTCGTCGACGCCGACGGCCGCCTCGACCCGCACGTCGTCCAGGCCGTCGATCCCTACTTCGACGACCCGCGCACTGGTGCCACCCAGATCGGCGTGCGCATGTACAACCGCCAGCAGGGCCTGCTCGCCCGCCTCCAGGACATGGAGTTCGTCATCTACGGCGACATCTTCCAGTCCGCCCGCCGCTACTTCGGCAGCGTCGGCATGGGCGGCAACGGGCAGTTCATGCGGCTCTCCGCGCTCGACACCCTCTGCGGGGAGGACGGCTCGGGGCCCTGGAGCGACTCCCTGACCGAGGACCTCGACCTCGGGGTGCGCCTCATCGCCGGCGGCTGGACCAACCACCACTGCACCACCGCCGCCGTCTCCCAGCAGGCCGTGCTCGACGTGCGGCGGCTGGTGCGCCAGCGCTCCCGCTGGTTCCAGGGCCACCTGCAGTCGGCCCGGCTGGTGCCGCTGATCCTGCGCGAGGTGCCCACGAAGCCCGCGATCGACCTGCTGTACCACCTCTCCAGCCCCGTCCTGATCCTGCTCACCTCCCTGCTCCCGCTGTCCTTCGTCATCGCCACGGGCGGCGTCCTCCTCGGCTCCATCGAGGCCGGGCACCCGCTGGTGTCGCCGATGTGGATCATCGGCCCGTACGTCCTGTCGTTCACGGCGGCGTACGCCTACGGCTGGGTCTACTTCCGGCGCGAGCGCGGGCTCGGGCTCGTCCGTGCGGTCCTGCTCTCCCACGTGTTCGTCATCTACGGCTACATCTGGTTCGCCGCCGGATGGTGGGGCCTGTGGCGCATGCTCACCGGCAAGCAGACCTGGCTCAAGACCGCGCGCACCTGACGCGCACCCGACACACGAACGCCCGTCTCCTTCAGCACCGTCCACGCACGTGCGCACGCACGACCCTCCGCGCACGTGCGGAAAAACCCTGTGCGGAAAACCCTCCCTGCCCGTCGGCAGGCACCCTCTCTGGAGACTCATGTCCCCGAACGCGAACACCACACCCGTCCGCGCCATGCTCGTCCTCGGCACCCGCCCGGAGGCGATCAAGCTCGCGCCGGTCGTCCGCGCCATGGCCGCCTCCCCGCACTTCGAGCCCCTCGTCGTCTCCACCGGCCAGCACCGCGAGATGCTCCAGCAGATGCTCGAACTGCTGCAGGTCGAGGCCAAGTTCGAGCTCGACGTGATGAGAGAGCGGCAGGAGCTGTCCAAGCTGACGGCCCGTCTGGTCGAAGGCCTGGGCGAGGTCGTCCACGCCGAACGCCCGGACCTCGTCGTCGTCCAGGGCGACACCACCTCCGCGCTCACCGGCGCCCTCGCCGCCTTCTACGAGCACGTCCCCGTCGCCCACGTGGAGGCCGGGCTGCGCACCGGGGTGCTGGACAACCCCTTCCCCGAGGAACTCAACCGGCGCCTCATCGGGCGCATCGCCCGCTGGCACTTCGCGCCCACCCCCCGCGCCGCCGGACACCTCACCGCCGAAGGCGTCCCGGAGGCGGAGGTGTTCGTCACCGGCAACACCGTCATCGACAACCTGCTGTGGGTGCTCGAACAGGGCGCCGGCCGCGACCACTTCGAGAGCAACGGCCGACGCCGCGTCCTGGTCACCCTGCACCGCCGCGAGAACCAGGGCGACAAGATGCGCGCCATGGGCAAGGCCCTGCGCCGGCTCGCCGACCGCGGCGACGTCGAACTCGTGCTGCCGCTCCACAAGAGCCCCGCCGTCCGCGAGGCCCTCCTGCCCGAACTGTCCGGCCACACCGCCATCCGCATCGTCGAACCGCTCGACTACGTCGACTTCTCCGCCACCCTGGCCGGCTGCGACCTCGTCCTGACCGACTCCGGCGGCATCCAGGAGGAGGCCCCCACCCTCGGCAAGCCCGCCCTCGTCCTGCGCACCACCACCGAACGGCCCGAGGCCGTGGAGGCCGGCGCGGCCCAACTCGTGGGCACGGAACCGCATGTCATCCTGGACGCCGCCATGCGCCTGCTGGACGACGACGACGCGTACCGGCGCATGGCGAGGGCCGGCAACCCCTTCGGCGACGGGCACGCCACCGCCCGGATCCTGGCCCAACTCGCCGAGGACTTCGGCGTCGACGCCGACCCGGCCCCCGCACCGGCCGCCCTCGCCGTCCCCCAGCCCGAGGGTCCGGAGTCATACTCGACGGCATGACGAGAGTTCACCGGCTCCTCACCGTCCTCCTCCTCTCCGCCGCCGCGGTGGCGGGGCTCGCCTTCGCGGTGAGCGCCATCTGGGGGGACGAGTACGGGGAGCCGGTGCGGGGGGGGGGGGGGGGGGGGGGGGCCCCGCCGCCGGGGGGGGGGGGTGGGGGGGCCCGCGCGGCCCCCACGCGGCCACACACAGCGGGGCCCACCCCCCCACCCCCCCGCCCCCCGCAC
>NZ_JBHWGD010000004.1:194370-200064 GCF_042733235.1 Kitasatospora sp. NPDC059722 | reverse complement strand
CGCCCGCGCGGGCCTGGGGGCGGGGGGTGGGGGCGCGGCCGCGGCGCGGGCGCGGGCGCCGCCGCGCGCCCCCCCCCCGGCCCCTGGCGGTCGGTCTTCGACGGCCACGGCGCGAACACCGGCTTCACGAACGGCCTGGCCCTCTCCCCCAAGCCGGCGCGGCAGCCGGACGAGACCCACGCCGGACTGATCGTCTCCACGCGGCAGTACGGGGACATGAGCCTCCAGGCCCGCATGCGCACCGTCGCCCAGCTGCGCACACCCACGCCCAACCCCTGGGAGGTGCCGTGGCTGGTGTGGGCGTACACCGACCCGGACCACTTCTACTACCTCATCCTCAAGCCCAACGGCTGGGAGCTCGGCAAGCGCGACCCCGCCTACCCCGGCGGCCAGCGCTTCCTGGCGACGGCCGCCGAGGAGTTCCCCGTCGGCGACTGGTCCGACGTCACGGTGGTCCAGCGCGGTGCCCACCTGGACGTGAGCGTCGACGGCAAGGGTCTGGTCTCCTACGACGACGAGGAACGCCCGTACCCGAGCGGCAGCATCGGCGCCTACACGGAGGACGCCCAGGCGGTGTTCAGCGACATAGCGGTGGAGCCGACGCAGTAACGTCCGCCGCCCACTGCCGCGACCTCGACGGACTGCTCCGGCGACGGCGCGGGGCGCAAACCCACGTGATCACGGGGCACCCGGTCTGCCAGACTGCCCGGCGTGAGCAATTCGAACGCCCTGCCGGTCCTGCGGACCCCCGATCTGCCGACCGCCTACCGTGCCGTCAAGCGGCTGCTGAACCTCGCGATCCCCATGGACTCGTTCAACGTCAGCGCGGAGACGGAGGCCCTCACACTCGCAGAGGCGCAGCGCATGGCGGCCGCCTTCCCGACGGCCACGATCGCCCCTGACGACCCGTACCGGCCGGAGTCCAACGACGACGTCCGCCGCATGGTCGTGGCGGGGGACCCGGACGTGGCGGCGCTGCTCCCCGTCTCGCTGATCCTCGAACGGCTGCCGGTCGGGTCCATCGAGGAGGCGTTCTTCGGGGTGATCGGGTCCGGTCCGGGTTCGATCGACTGGGACTGCTTCAGCTGGCCGGCGGTTCCGGAGCTCGGCCTGGCGGTCCGCAACAAGGACGCCTACGTCCAGATCGCGCTCAACAGCCGGGACGTGTTCGGTGACGTGCCCGCCGAGGACCACACGGTCTTCGTCCACTTCCGGCAGGGCGACGTGGAGCGCGCCGAATGGCTGGCCCGGCAGGCCGGGTTGCAGCCGGTCGGCCCGTTGGAGTGGGGCTGGTAGGGCTCCTGCTCGCGGCCGGGCGGCCGCATTGCGCGCCGTTCGTCCTACTGGCCGGACCGCGCGCGCTCGATGCCGTCGAGCATCAGGCCGAGCGTGAAGTCGAAGCGGTCGTGGGTGGTGCCGGCCGTCAACTCCTCGGCGTAGCGGCGGGTCTGGGGGTAGGCGTCCGGGAGGGCGGCGAAGCGGCGCAGGAGTTCGTCGCGTTCGACGACCCACGCGCCGTCGCCGCGTTCGTGGCGCTTGCCGGCCATGGAGAGCTCAAGGCTGTACGCGTTCACGTAGAGCATCAGCGAGTCCATGGCCCAGGCGGCGGCCTGCGGGGGGATGCCGCCGGCGAGGAGGATGGCGAGCAGGCCCTCGCCGACCCGGAGGGTGTCGAGGTCCGACGGGGCGGCGGCGAAGGCGGCCCGGGAGATGCCGGGGTAGCGCAGGTACTGGTCCCGGAGCTGGGTGCAGACGCCGGTGATCTGCTGCCGCCATTGGGCCGGGTCCGGCTCCGGGAGGTCGATCCGGGCGCACAGGCGGCCGATGAGCAGCTCGTCCAGGTCGTCCTTGTTCACCACGTGTGCGTAGAGCGAGGACGGCCCGGTCTCCAGGGCCGTCGCGAGGCGCCGCATGGTGAGGGCCTCGAAGCCCTCCTCCTCGATCATCGCGAACGCCATGCTGATGATCGCCTCGACCGTGATCGGCCTCTTGCGTCCGGCGGACGGCCCGCGCCGGACGCCCGGCGCGTCCGTGTCGGTGCCGAGCTGGTGCCGCGCTGCGCGTCGCTCCTGCGGGGTGGGTGCCATGCGAGCAGTCTAACCAACCTGCGAACGGTGTTCCACGCCACTAAGAACGGTGTTCGTATTGAACAGAACACCGATCTGCTGTAGAACGGTGTTCGTGTCTACTGACCAGCTCACTTCCCGATCCCCCGCGACCACCGGCAGCACCGTGCTGCCCCCGCGCACCGCGTGGCTCGTCGTGGTCGTCGTCTTCCTCGCCGACGTCATGGACCTCATCGACGCCAGCATCGCCAACCTCGCCGGCCCCTCCATCCGCGCCGACCTCGGCGGCAGCGAGTCCACGCTCCAGTGGGTGCTCAGCGCCTACACCGCCGCCTTCGCCCTCGGCCTCGTCACGTCCGGACGGCTCGGTGACCTGCTGGGCCGCCGGCGACTGTTCCTGCTCGGCTTGACCGGCTTCACCCTGGCCTCGCTCGCCTGCGGACTGGCCCCGAACCCGGCCCTCCTGATCACCGCCCGCACGCTCCAGGGCCTGTGCGGATCGGTCATGATCCCGCAGGGCATGGCCCTGGTGAAGATCGTCTTCCCGCCCCACCAGCTGCGCAAGGCCCTGACGCCCATCGGCCCCCTCATGGGCCTGGCGACCGTCGCCGGCCCGATCCTCGCCGGGTGGCTGCTCCACCTGAACCTCTTCGGCAGCGAGTGGCGCCCGATCTTCCTGATCAACATCCCCTTCGGCGTCATCGCCCTCGCGATCGCCTGGCGCGTGCTGCCCGCGCACGGCGGCGAGGACCGCTCCGCCCGCCTCGACCCGGTCGGCGTCGGGCTGCTCACCGCCGCGTCGGCACTGCTGATCGTCCCGCTCATCCAGGGCCGCGAGCACGGCTGGCCCGCCTGGAGCTACGCCATGATGGCGGGTGCGGCGGTCCTGTTCGCCCTGTTCGTGCGCTTCGAGCGGCGCAGCGCGCACCCGGTCATCACGCCGTCGCTGTTCCGCAAGCGCGGCTTCGTCGTCGGCCTGATGGTCTCGGGCGGTTTCTACGCCGCGCTGAGCGCGTTCGTCCTGACCGTCAACCTGCTGCTGCAGCAGGGCCTGGGCTGGTCGCCGCTGCACACCGGCCTCACGCTGATCCCGTGGGCCCTCGGCACCGCCCTCGCCGTCCTCCTCGCCGGCCGGTCACTGGCCGTGCGGCTCGGGCGCACCGCCCTGCACCTGGGCCTGGCGATCGCGGTCGCGGGCCTGCTGGCGCTGTGGTGGTCCACCGCCCACTGGGGCACCGACCTCTCCGCCTGGAAGCTGGCGCCCGCGCTCCTGCTCACCGGATTCGGCTCCGGCATGGTCTTCGTCCCGCTCGTCGACTACATCCTCGGCGACGCCACGACCGAGGAGGTCGGCACGGGCGCGGGCACCCTCAACGCCGTCCAGCAGTTCGCCGGCGCGATCGGCGTGGCCGCCCTCGGCACGGTGTTCTTCGCCCGCGCCGGGCACGGCTCGCCGCACTCCAGCATCGACGCCGCCGAACTCGTCCTCGCCATCACCGCCGGCCTGAACCTGATCGTCTTCGCACTGGTGGGGCTGCTGCCCCGGCACGCGCAGCAGGCGCACGGCTGAGCACGCACCCACCGACGCAAGGGAAAACACCATGAAGGCAGCACAGTTCAGCCGTTTCGGCGGCCCCGAGGTCCTGGAGATCGTCGACCTGCCCGACCCGCATCCGGGCCCCGGCGAGATCCGCATCGCCGTCCGCGCGGCGGGCGTCAACGCCAGCGACTGGAAGAAGCGCCGGGGCGAGATGGACCAGGCACTCCCCCAGGCCCTCGGCCACGAGGCGGCGGGCATCGTCGACGAACTCGGCGAAGGCGTTGAGGACTTCGCGATCGGCGACCGCGTCTTCGGCCTCTGCACGGCCGGCGCGGCCCAGGCCGAACTCGCGGTGCTCTCCTGCTGCGCGCCGATCCCGCGACCGCTCGACTTCCCGGCCGCCGCCGCACTGCCCGCCGCCGTCGAGACGGCCACCCGAGTACTCGACCAGCTCGGCGTCGCGGACGGACACGTCCTGCTGGTCCACGGCGCCTCGGGAACGATCGGCAGCGCCGCCGTCCAACTCGCCGTGGCGCGCGGTGCGCGCGTGATCGGGACCGCCGGCCTCGCGCGGCACGACTACCTGCGCGGCCTCGGGGCCGAGCCCGTCGTCTACGGACCCGGGCTCGTCGAACGAGTCCGGGCGGTGGCTCCCGACGGGGTCGACCTCGCGCTCGACGCCGCCGGGAGCGGGCTGCCCGACCTCATCACGCTGACGGGCGGGCCCGGGCAGGTCGTGACGATCGCCGACTTCGCCGGCGCACGGGAGCACGGCGTCCGGTTCAGCCGGGGCGACGACGGCCGCGCCCTTCACGCCATCCGCTCGATCGGCCCGCTGATCGAGGCCGGGCGCTTCACCCTCCCCGCCGTTCGGACCTTCGCGCTCGCCGACATAGCGGACGCGCACCGGGCCGGCGAGAGCGGCGGCCTGCGGGGGAAGCTCGTGCTGGTGATCGGCCCCGACGCCCGGCGTCACTCGGGCGGCGGGCTGTCCCAGGAGTAGGTGTCGGGCCGGTTGTGCGTACCGCCGGAGTTCTGGTCGTGGATGGCCGCGTCGGCGGTGTACGCCGTCCCGTCGGCGAAGTCGACCTGGCAGCGCAGGTGAACGGTCTCCCCGCGCACGGTGCCGTGGACGTGCGGGGTGCAGGAGACCGAACCGACCGGCCGGTGGTCCTGGGTGGTGATGTGGGACTTCATCACGTTCTGCAGGGCCACGTAGGCGTCGTTGTTCGGCCCGCAGGCGGCCGCGGTGGCGGCCAGGGCGACGACCGCCGCGGCTGCCACGGATGCCCGCGGCAGCCGGGCCCGCCGGGTCAGCCGGGCCCGCCCGCGAAGTCGGTCCACGCGCATCGGTGAGCTCCAGATCGCCGGTCGGAAGGAGCCCCGATCGTAGCCCCCGCAGGCGGGGCCCTTCACCACGCGATTCACCCGACCGGTCCCGCCCGACCCGTCCGACACACCACGACCGGCGGACCATCGCCCACCCCGGCAGGAGCGGCGCCTACTGTCACCCTCGCCCCTCAAAAGGGATATTTTCTGACAGATCGGAGAATCATCATGCACCGTCACACCACCTGGGCGCTGGCCGCACTCGCCGCCGCCGGCATCGCCGCCGTACCGACCGTCGCGAGCGCCGAGGTCGTCTCCGGCGGCAACCACGGAACGGTGGTGGTCGGCAACGGCAACCAGGTCGCGGGCTACGACATCATCAACGCGGGCCACGACGCCACCGTCGGCTCGCACAACGGCTCCAGCGGCGTGGCCGGCGGCGCCATGGACGCCGCCCAGGCGGCGGGCGGCAACTGGGACACCGTGATCGTCGGCAACGGCAACCAGGTCGCCGGTGACGACATCGTCAACGCCCTGAACGACGCCACCGTCGGCTCCTACAACGGCGGCTCGGGCATGGCGGCGATGATGACCACCGCCCTGAAGCCGATCACGGGCTGAGGCCGGGGCAGCCCCGGTTGAGGGGGGGCGGGGGGGGGCGGGGGCCCACCAACCCCCCCCCCGTTCAGTGACCCACAAGGCAAATAACACACACCCCGCGCCAAGACCCAAACACAAGAACACACAGACCTCTGGAGA
>NZ_JBHWGD010000004.1:177480-194360 GCF_042733235.1 Kitasatospora sp. NPDC059722 | reverse complement strand
CTGCCGTCGGCCGCCCCACCCCCCCGCGCCCCGGTCCGCGGCGCGCGCCGCGGGGGGGCGGGGGGGGGGGGCGGGGGGCCGCGGCCCCCCCCCCCCCCCCCCCCCGCCGCTTTGTGTTCTCCCACACGGGCTGATCACGCGTCCGGCAGGAGAAGCCAGACCTCGGAGAAGGCGAGGCCGTGTTCACGGGTCGTCTCACCGCACGGGCAGCCCAGCGCGATCAGGCGCCAGTCGCAGGCCACCGCCCACGGCCCGGCCGTACCTCCGCAGGCCGGACAGGCGACGGTCTCGGCGGTCCACACCCCAGGGGCGGGTCTGCCGTAACGGCGGAAGCGGCCCGCGTACCGGGCCTGCCAGGGCTCGACCGGGGGCGTGATCGGCGGAGTCCCGGGCCGCCTCGTCGAGGCCAGCAGGGCGAACAGGGAGGCCAGTTCGGGGATCAGGGCCTCACCGGCCTCCGTCGGCGGTGCGGCCGGGCCGGCCGGCGTCCCGTACACCCGGGCCGCTGCCGGGGCCGACGGGTTCGGGGTGGCATGCCAGGGCAGGAACGCTCGGGCGACGGCGGCCAGGAGGGCGGCTGCGGGCGGGCTGACGGCGCCCGCGTCCAGGTGGTGGAGGGTCGTGCGCAGCAGGCGCTGGAGCCGCCGGTCGCGGTCCGCGGCCACCAGCGTGCGCGCGGCCCCGCGCCGGGCCGGGAGCGGGGCTTCGAGGCGGGCCAGCACGGCTGCGGCCGCTTCGGCGTCCGCAACGGCAGGACGCCACTCGCCGGCAGCCAGAAGCTCCCGGGCCCGACCGGTTTCCGTCACGAGGGCGCGCGTCCGCAGCGATCGCGGCGCGAGATCGGTCTCGTGCATCCCATGCCCGCCCATCACACCCGCCCTTCCCCCGACCCGTGCGCACATCCCATCACACAAGCAACCGCGCCCGGCCACCACCGAAATCCGCTGGAGGCCGGGCCCCTGACTCAGTTGCCCCCCGCCCTGCGATCGAGCGTGGCCTCAAGCCGATTCCGAAGGTCCGGCGGGCAGGCCGGGTTGGTGGCCACTGCGTAGCGGACGTCGCGTGACGGGTCTTCGGCGAGGGCCGTGAGCACGTCGGGCGGGAGGTTCCGGTTGCCGGCCAGCCAGCGACGGTTCTCCGTGTCGGCGGACGTCGCCGCGGCCCGCATCAGCCGCCGGCTGGTCGTCGCCCACAGGGCCCACCGGCGGACGACGGGGTCGAACCGCTTACGGGCGGCGGCGGTGACCAGCTCGGGCGGCGCCGACGGGTTGCAGACGGCGGAGACGCGCACCTGCTGGTCCCGGTCGCGGGCGAGGTCGTTCAGGAGCTCGGCGGGGGTATGGGGGTTGGCGGCCACGGCGACGCGCACGGTCCACTCGTCGCGGGCCGCCGCCCGTAGGGCTATGGCGTCCCGGGTCCGGCCGACGGCGCCGCGCCGCACGTCCCAGTCCGGATCGCCGAGCATCCGGTCCACCAGGTCGGACGGCACGTCGGGGTGGGCCAGCACCGCGACGCGGACGTCGGAGGCCGGGCTCTCCGCGAGCGTGCGCAGGAGGTGTTCCGGCAGGTCGTCCCGGAGGCTCGGCCCGCTTCGCCGGCCGCAGTCCTCGATCCACTCCTCCGGGTGGTACCAGTCAGGGCCTTCGAGCACCCGCTCGCAGCCCGGCGTGAAAACGGTGTTGCAGGGCCGTTGTTCGTCCACGGCGTCCTCCTGGGGCAGGCGGCCTTCAGCATTAACGTCAGATGGACGATAACACTTCTCGTCGCTCGGACGATAATGACGCCGGAGTCCTGCTGCCCCCCGATGGAACCGACCCGATCGTCAGGAGCTGTGGACCGGGCTGTCGGGGTCGAGGAGGTAGGTGCCCCTCGCGAGGCCCTCCAGGACGCGGTCGGCGGTCGCCTCCGCCGTCAGTCGGCCGGAGTCCAGGACGTTCGCCTCGTAGGCGCCCAGGTCGCTGAACTGGGCGTGCATCGACCGGATCGGGGCGGGGTCGGTCAGGGCGTCGTCGCCGGTGCGGCTCGTCGCCCGGTCCAGTGTGGTGTGCTCGTCCGGGCGCAGGATGACGTAACTCAGCGGCACGGCCCGCTCCTTGGCCGCGGCGCGGAAGAGGTCGATGAACCAGGGGCCCACGACGCCGTCGTACACCACGTGGTAGCCGCCGGCGGCGTAGCCGAACGCCGCCGCGACCAGGACCTCCAGGACCACCTGGTTCTGCCGGTGGGCCTCGGGCAGGTAGGCCGGGAGCCGACCCTGCTTGATGTAGCGCCAGAAGTCGTCACTGTGCAGGTGGACGCTCGGGGTCAGGCGGTCGGCGAGGAGCGCCGAGACGGTGCTCTTGCCGGCTCCGGGCGGGCCCGTCAGGAGGATCACCCGGCCGCCAGCGGGACTCGTCTGCTCGAAGCTCGGTGGGTTCACGCCGCCACCGTGTCACGTTCGGCCGGTGCTGCGCTCCCGATTTTGGCCCCCACGCGAGGGGGCGCGCGCTCAGTGCGGCCCGCGGCCGATGTCGCGGCCGAGTTCGAGGGCGAGGACCTGGTCGAGCCGCACGAAGGTCTCGAAGCGCGTGCCGGGCGACAGGTCGGTGCGGGCCTCCAGGGCGTCGAGTGCGCGCAGCGCGACCCGGGCGTCGAGGTCCTCGTCGAGGCCGTCGAAGCTCGCCTGGACCATGTCGGCCTCCGGCGCGCCGGAGGGCATGGAGGCGAGGTCGGCGACGAGGGCGCGCCAGCGGGTCAGCTTCTCGGCGGCGTCCGCCAGGGTGTCGGCGGTGAGCCGGACCGGGGTGGTGACGGCGTGTTCGAGGAGGGCGAGGCGCAGCGCGAGGGGGTCGTCCTCGGGAGTGAGGGCCGGGGTCGGCAGGTCCTCGGCCACGGGACCGGTGAGCAGGAGGAGGGCGGCCGACGGTTCGGGTTCGGCGTCGGGGCGGCTGCTGACGGTCAGGTCGGCGACCGGCCGGTCCTGCGCGTCCGCGCGCGTGTGCAGGTGGGCGGGCGGGTGGATGCCGAGTCGGTCGGCGGCGATGCGGAGGGCCCGGAGCTGTTCGTCCGGGCCGTCGGAACCGTTCGGGACGGCGAGTTCGGTCAGCACCTGGAGGCCGTGCGTCTCGCAGGTGCGCGCCAGGACGTCACCGACCAGCAGGGCGCGCAGATCACTGAGCCGGAACGGCCGGCCCTGCTCTCCCACGTCGACGGTCACGCGCAGGAGTCCGGTCCGGCGGGGGCGGATCTCGCTGTGCCGGCCCGTGCGGGCGTCGGTGATACGCAACGGCGTCTCCCTCTCGACTCAGTGGTGCGGTCAGGTGCGATCAGGTCCGGTCAGGATGCGGCATCGTCCGGTTCGTCACCGGTACGGCTGTCGGCTCCCCCGGCGAGTTCCCCCTGAAGGTCCTGACGACGCCGACCGTGCCGAGGCGAACGCAGATCGATACTCTCGGCATGACCCGGTCAGAAAATGGAACGGAAGGAGCGCCCGCATGCGCCGTGGGAGGGCCCGGGACGACGACGTACCGGCCGAGCCGGGCGGAGCGGCTCACGGGCGGCGGCATGCGCGGATCACTCCGGCATCCGTCCGCGACGCGGCGCTGATCGGGCTGCTCGCCGGTCTGATCGTCTTCATCGCCGCCATCCCGACGGCCGGTTCGGCGGCCGGAGGACCGTCCCGCCATCAAGGCCCGGGCCAGCGCGTCCACATCCTGCGGCAGTGCTGCGACAACCCCGTCCGCTGCCGGTCCGCCCGGCGGCGTCGACTGTGGTGTCCGCCGTCCCGGCGTCCGCACGGCGTCAAACGCCGTGGCCCGCGGGCCCGGTGAACGATCGCGGCGGAGCCGACGTCGCTACGCTCGGTCCCACGCTGCGCCGTCCGACCGGCACGGCGGCCTCCCCTGGCTCCTGCGACCGCGAACGGACGACCATGAGCACGCCCCTCCAGGACCCCGGATTCTTCCGGGACCCGTACCCGACGTACGCGGCGCTCCGCAGCCAAGCGGCCGTGCAGAAGCTCCCGGGCAGCGGGCACCGGGCCGGCTACGTCGTGACCGGTTACGCCGAGGCGCGGCAGGCGCTGGCCGATCCCGGGCTGTCGAAGGACACCGCGCGCTTCTTCGCCGGCAAGGAGACCGGGCGCGACGTCCACCCCGCCGTCTCGCAGAACATGCTGGCCACGGACCCGCCGGACCACACCCGCTTGCGGCGGCTGGTCACGAAGGCGTTCACCCCCGGTGCCGTCGACCGCCTGCGCCCGTACGTCCACGGCCTCGCCGACACCCTCCTCGACGCGTGGACGCCCGGGGAGGAGGTGGACCTCATCGCAGGTCTCGCCGTCCCGTTGCCCGTCACGGTGATCTGCCAGCTCCTCGGTGTCCCAGCCGCCGACCGGGACGCCGTCCGGGCGTGGTCGACGGACCTGTTCGCCGCCGGCGACCACGCCCGCACCGACGCCGCCTCCCACGCGCTCGCCGACTACATGACCGGGCTCGTCGCGGCCAAGCGCCGCACCCCGGACGACGCTCTGCTCTCCGCGCTGGTCGCCGCCCGGGACGGCGACGGCGACCGGCTGACCGAGCGGGAACTGGTCTCGCTGGCGGTGCTGCTCCTGGTCGCCGGGCACGAGACGACCACCGCCGCCATCGGCAACGCCGTCCTGGCCTTGCTCCGGCACCCCGACCAGCTGGAGCTGCTGCACACGGACCCGGGCCGGATCGAGGGCGCCGTCGACGAACTCCTGCGCCACGACTCGGCGGTCACCGTCGCCACCTGGCGCTGGGCCCCCGAACCGGTCCGGATCGGCGGGACGGACGTCCCGGCGGGCAGCCCGGTGTTCGTCAGCCCGGGCGCCGCCAACCGCGACCCGGCCCGCTTCGCGGACGCGGACCGGCTCGACCTGGACCGGGCGGACGCCCACGCGCACCTGGCCTTCGGCCACGGCATCCACCGCTGCCTCGGCGCACCCCTCGCGCACGCCGAGGTGGCGACCGCGCTGCGCGTCCTGCTGGCCCGCTTCCCCGGCCTGCGCCTCGCCGTGCCGGCCGACCAACTTCGCTGGCGGCACTCGCGGCTCGTCCACGGGCTGGAGTCGCTGCCCGTCGTGCCGTAGGCGGCGACGCTAGCCCCAGGGATCGAGGGCGTGTTTGCCGAGCGTCCGGCCCGCTTCGAGGCCGTCCGGGCGTCGGCCGTCCAGGACCGCCTCGGCGCCGAGCGAGGGGCGTCGCGGTCTTCCGGCACCCGGGCCGGAAGACCGGAAGGGAAGACCCGTCCTACGCCTGCGGGCGCGGCCCGACGTACCCGGCCCGGGCCCGCATCCGCAGTGGCTCCTCGCCGTACTCCTCCACCGCGTGGGCCAGCCAGCCCGGGGTGCGGGCCACCGCGAAGACCACCTCGCCGGCCTCCGCCGGGAGCCCGGCCGTCAGCGCCATGGCGGCCAGCGCCAGGTCGATGTTGGCCCGCAGCTCCGGCCGCCCGGCCGGGCCCGCGGCCGCCTCCACCGCGGCGACGGCCGCCACCACGGCCGCACCGCCGTCGAGTCGACGGACCGCGTCCAGCAGCGCGACCGCTCTCGGATCGCCTTCCGGGTAGAGCCGGTGGCCGAGCCCCGGGATCGGCCGGCCGGTGCGCAGGTAGTCGGACACCACCGGCACGGCGCCGTCGGCCAGCACCTCGGCGAGCATCCGGTGCGCGAGCGGGCTGGCGGCGCCGTGCAGCGGACCGTCGGTCGCGCCGAGTCCGGCGGAGACCACGGCGTACGGATGCGCCCGCGCCGACGCCGCCAGCCGGGCCGCCACCGTCGAGACCGCCAGCTCGTGGTCGATCAGCAGGACCAGGGCGCGGTCCAGGCAGGACAGCGCCTCCGGCGTGGGCGCGGCCGTGGCCAGCCGGCTCCACAGCCGCGCGGCCAGCGAAGACCCGGGGCCGGGGTCCGGATCGGGCGCGGTGCGGGGCAGCGCCTCGACCATCCCGGCGATCAGCGCCGCCCCGGCGGCGTGGACGGTCCGCTCGCGCAGGTCGAAGCGCAGCGGGTCGAGCGCGGCGGCGACGGTCGCCGAGATCCGGAGCCGGTCGGGCAGCCGGATCCCTTCGGGCAGCGCGGCGGCGGCGCGGGCCAGCGCCTCGGCGGTGGCGGGCGGCACCCGCAGCTCCACCGGGGCGTCGGTGCCCAGGCCCCAGAGCCAGCCGATCGCGGCCTCGAAGCCGTACCGGGCGGCCAGTTCGACGGCGTCCCGGCCGCGGTAGTAGAGCCGACCGTTCTCGATCAGCGTCAGCCCGGTCCGCACCGCGACCGGTTCACTGCCCCACGATGCGGCGGCGGGAGCCTCGCCCGGAGCCGGGCGCACCGGGGCGCGGCGGCCACGGGCGGCCAGCTCGGCGACCTCGCGGGCGTCGAAGGTGCTGCCCTTGCCGCCCGGGGCCCGCTCGCTGCTGAGCTGCCCGCGGCTGGCGTAGGCGTACACCGTCTCCACCTTGACGCCGAGCTGCTCGGCGACCTGCTGGGTGGTCAAGCGTTCGGCCATGGTCTGCCCTCGCCCTCCGATCGGGTACCTGCGCCCTGTGTCCGCATGCCTTGATGATGATCCACAGTATTCCACATTGATTTCAATCAACGTTGACAACATGGATCAACAGTCGGAGAGTACAGAACGTCGCCGGAAACACCCACCACCTGGCACGAAGCACGCACGAGAAGGGCCACTGCCATGCCGAGCACCACCGAGATCGAGGTCCCGCGCGGCCTCAAGGGCGTCGTCGTCACCGAGACCGAACTCGGCGACGTCCGAGGGCTGGAGGGCTTCTACCGCTACCGCCAGTACTCGGCGATCGACCTCGCCGAGCAGCGCACCCTGGAGGACGTCTGGCACCTGATGCTCCTCGGCGAGCTGCCCGACGCCGCCGGCCGCGCCGCCTTCCTCGCCCGCACCACCCCGCTGCGCCGCCTGCCCGACGCGCTGCGCCCGCTCCTGCCCGCACTGGCGGCGAGCACCGCGCACGGCGGCCCGCTCGGCGCCTTGGGCGCCGCGCTCACGGTCGCCGCGGCCGACCGGGGCGTCCGGCCGCTCTACGACACCGCGCCCGAACAGCGGGTCGAGGACGCGCTGTTCGCCACCGCACTGGTACCCACCATCCTCACCGCGCTCCAGCGGCTGCAGCAGGGCGAGCAGCCGATAGAACCGCGCGAGGACCTCGGCTACGCGGCCAACTACCTGTACATGCTGACGGGCGAGGAGCCCGAGCCCGCCAAGGCCCGGGCGATCGAGCAGTACCTGATCTCCACGGTCGACCACGGCTTCAACGCCTCGACCTTCACCGCCCGCGTGATCGCCTCCACCGGAGCCGACCTCGTGGCCTGCCTGGTCGGCGGCCTCGGCGCGCTCTCCGGGCCGCTGCACGGCGGCGCGCCGAGCCGCGCCCTCGACACCCTGGACGCGATCGGCACCCCGGAACGGATCGACGGCTGGATCCGCGAGCACGTGCTCGCCGGCGACCGGATCATGGGCTTCGGCCACGCCGTCTACCGCACCGAGGACCCCCGCTCCCGCATGCTGCGCGGCGTCGCCGAGTCCTTCGGCGGCGAGCTGGTCGAGCTCGCCGTCCAGGTGGAGGCCCGGGTCGAGGCGATCCTGGCCGAGCTGAAGCCGGGCCGCGAACTCCACACCAACGTCGAGTTCTACGCGGGCGTGGTGATGCACCTGTGCGGCCTGCCCAGGGAGATGTTCACCCCCACCTTCGCCGCGGCCCGGGCGATCGGCTGGAGCGCCAACATCCTGGAACAGGCCGCCGACCCCAAGATCATCCGCCCGGCCGCCCGCTACACCGGCCCGGCTGCCCCGCAACCGCTGCCGACGGCCTGAGCGGCGGGCGGACACGACAGGCAGGGCCTCCTGATCGGGGGAGAGGAGGCCCTGCCGTCGTTCCGCTACGCGCCGACCGCCGTAGAGCGCGGCAGGTACGGCGACGTATCGGGCGACCCGACGGAACTCATCTGCACGTCAACGGCCTTCGGGTGCTTCGCGGCATCGACGGATCCGGGCCCGTGGACGGTGAACTCGAAGTCCCGGTGCGCCTTGGCATCCGGAGCGAACGGCAGCCGGATGTGCCCGTCCCGGACCATGCGTCGCACGGCACCGCGGCTGAGGCCGAGCCCGAGCATGAGCAGCCGCTCGACCCGAACCGGCGCGGGCAGCTCGAAGCCGACCAGCACCTTGAGCGGCGTGGGGTCGTCGAGCGCGTAGAGGGGCGTGCGCGCCTCGACGTCCCAGGTGCCGGTCCAGTCGAGGCGGTACCCGTTCCTCGCGGCGAGCGACGCACTCATCGTCAACTCCCGCACCACGGCGGGGTCGTTGTTCTCGTACGCCACCAGGCGGGCGGGTTCGAGCGACGACACGTGGACGCGTTCGTGAACGGGCACCTTCGAGGTCCGGTCGCACGACGCGCAGCTCAGCAGCAGCCAGACGTCGAGGAGCTTCCCGCTGGCATTGACCCGGATCTTCCCCGAGGCACGGTGCCGCACACCGGAGCAGTCCGGGCAGGGCCGAACGACGGTGGGCAGGGCGGACTGACGCACGGCCCACAGGGCCTTGCGGTCGGTATTCATGAATGTGGTTGCTTTCAGGACTCACCAGGAGCGCTCGCAGGCCGAGCCGCAGCTCTCCCGGACATGACGGATGCACACGTGAGCGCGGGTGGTCACCCCAGGGCCGAGTGCTCAGGCCCGGGTGCCAACCCGCGCGACGGGTTGGTGACAGCTACGTGGCAACCGCTAAAAGTCCATGGCCCGATCCTCATCGAGGCCGCGCCCCTCGGGCAACTCCTTTTTCTCTGGGAGCAGGTCCTCTGGGAGCAGGTCCTCTGGGCACAGGTCCTCCGGGAGAAGGTCCTCCGGGAAATGGCCCATGTCGTGAAGCAGCGGAGGCCGCCGTCCCCACCTCGGGGAACGGCGGCCTCCCGGCGTTACGGTCCGTCAGCCGGAGCACCGGACCGGCGGTCCGGAGGTGCGATCCTGCCCAGCGGCGGCAGGGGCGGCTTTCGGAAGCGGTTCCAGCCGTACGCCCACAGGACGGGGATGGTCACGGCGGCGGCCGTCACCGCCTCCGCCAGGAGCAGGACGGGGATTCGCCAGAGGCGGCGCATGTGTTCGGTGTCCCTTCTGATGCGACGAGATTCGGTTTCCGGCCGGCGCCGGCAGCCCCTTGGACAAGCGGGTGCAGCCCTTCTTCCTACGCGCAGCTACTCCGTCCCGATGGCCGCCAGGACCGGGGTCCGGGCCGCCCGGCGTGCCGGCCACAGGGAGGCCAGGAGGCCCGCTCCCGCCGCCGCGGCCAGCAGGACGGCGAGGCGCAGCACGGGCACGCTGTGGCGGAAGCCGGGCGTGTGGCGTGCGATCGCCTCGCCGCTCGCCCAGCCGACGAGGAGGCCCAGGGCCAGGCCGAGGGCGCCGCCGAGAACGGCGATGATGAGGGCCTCGGCGCGGACCATGGCGCGCACGCCCGCCCGGGTCAGGCCGATGGCCCGCAGCATGCCGATCTCGCGGCGGCGTTCGGTGACGGACAGGGCCAGGGTGTTGACGACGCCCAGGAGCGCGACGCCGATGGAGAGGCCGAGCAGGGCGTAGAGCAGGGCGAGCATGCGGTCGGTGTCGTCGGCGGCGGCGCGGGCCAGGTCGTCGCTGCTGTCGATGCGCAGGGCGGGGCTGTCGCCGAGGGCGTGGGCGAGGGTGCGGCGCAGCCCGGGGCTCGGGTGGTCACGGGTGCGGACGAGCACGCTCCGGACGGCACCGGCCGGAGAGGCAGCGACAGGAACGGCACCGGCAGGAACGGCACCGACAGGAAAGGCATCCACAGGAAAGGCGGCGGCATCGACCAGGAAGCCGCTCACCAGCGCGTTGGGCTCGTAGACCCCTGCGACCGTCAACTCGGCAGCCCGCCCGTCAATCAAACGCGCGTGCACCGTACTTCCGACCGCCCGGCCGTAGCCGGCCGGCACCAGCACCTTCCCACCGCCGATGTCGGCCGCTCCCCCACTCATGCGCAGCCGCAGCATGTCCCGCACGGCGTTCGACGGCAGGGCGAGGCCGAACGCGCGCACCCCGTCGACCGTCAGTTCCACCTCCCGTAGCGCCGCGACGGCGGCGACCTCGGCGCTGGCGGCCAACGTCCTTTCCACCACCGCCGATTGAGCGTCCAGGCTCCGCATCGACACCACGTAGTCCGCCTTGAGCACGTGCGCGCCCGCGGCGTCCGCCGCCGCGAGGCCGCCGGCGGCGACGACCGTGAGGGTGGTCACCAGGCTCACGCCGATGACCAGCGACGCGGCCGGGGCGGACACGCGGCGCGGGTTGCGGGCACTGTTGCGTTCGGCGAGCCGCGCGCCGGTCCCCGCACGACCGAGGAGCGGTCGGACCACCGCGAGCAGTGGCCCGACCAGCGTCGGCATGAGCGCGAGCAGGCTGCCGGCCGCCAGCACGGCGCCCAGGGCCAGGACGGGCGCGCCCTCCTGGATGCGGTCGCTGCTCGCCCCGCTCAGCAGGCCGGCCGCACCACCGGCGGCCAGCACCACACCTGCGAGCACGCGTCGCCTCCCGACCCCCTCCCGAAGCGGAGCCTCCGCGACGCGCAGCGCGGCCAGCGGCGCGATCCGTCCGGCCCGCCGCGCCGGGAGCCAGGCGGCGACCACCGTGGTCAACACCCCGGTGGCCAGCGGGACGAGCAGCGCGTACGCGGGCAGGCTGAGCGCGTCCCCGGTCGGCAGCGGACCGCCCTTGCCGAGGTCACCGGCGATCGGGCGCAGCACCTCCCCGACGCCGACGCCCGCCGCGACCCCCACCAGCGAGCCCGCCAGCCCGACCAGGAACGCCTCGGCCAGCACCAGGCGCCCTACCTGCCGGCGCGAGGCCCCGATCGCCCGCAACAGGCCGACCTCGCGCGTCCGTTGGGCCACGAGCATGCCGAAGGTGTTGGCGATCAGGAAGCAGGAGACGAACAGCGCGACGGCGGCGAAGGACAGCAACGTGGTGCGCAGTGAGGAGACCTGGTTCTCGGCGCGCAACGCCCGATCGCGGGTGAGGACGTCCGCCGTCAGGACGGTGGCGCCCGGGACGGCCTGCTTCGTCGCCTGCCGCAGCCGCTCGGCGGTGGCGCCGGGCGCGGCCTTCACGTGGAACTCGCTGTAGCGGCCGGGGCCGGTGAAGTGCTGCTGCGCCGTCGCGGTGTCGAACAGCACCACGCTCCCGCCGTCGGTGACGGCGGGCTCCGCGCGGGTGGTGAAGACGCCGCTGATGCGCACGGTGAGGCCGGGGCCGTCCACCGAGATCCGTGCGGCGTCCCCCACGCGGTAGCCGCAGCGCGCGGCGGCGGCCTCGTCGACGGCGATCTCGTCGCCGCCCGCGGGCGGGCGACCGCCGGTGAACGAGTACCGCGGGTCCGACCCGCCGTACCCCGCCCCGACGGCCGGGCCGCCGCGGTCGGCGGAACGGCCGTCCGGGCAGCCGAGCGCCGTGTACCCGGAGACGGCCGGGATGACCCGGCCCGTCTCGGGAAGGCCCCGCACCCGCTGCAGCTCGGCCTCGCCCAGGTCGGACGCTGCGCCGACGCTTCTGGTGTCCGGGCGGACGACCACGTCGGTGTGCGCGTACGTCTGCCGGGAGGCCCCGGTGAGGGCATCCGACACGGTGGCGGTGACCAGCAGGATCCCCGTGACGAAGGCGACGCCGACCGCGACGGCCAGCGCGGTCAGCCCCATGCGGGACTTGTGGGCGCGGACGGTGCGCCAGGCTGCGCGAAGCATGGGTTTGCGGAAGACGGGTTGACGGAGGACGGGCTTGCGAGGCATGGGTGTGCGAGACATGGAACTCCGAAGTCCCCGGGGCGGACGGCAGATCGACGTCACCGATCCTGTCCGCGCTGTCCGCCCGCCCGTAACAGCCGTCCGGCCGACCGCCCGGGCATCCGCCTCGGTCAAACGGTGGAGGCGCCGGACCTGTGCAGCCGCGTACGGTTGATCGTCATGATCCCCCTCCCGACACGCGCCGACTTCGCCTCGTGGGCCTCCACCCGCAGCGGCCCCGCCATCGGTGCCACCGTCGGTGTCGTGGTCCTGGCCGTGGCCGCGATCGTCACCGAGGCGCTCGACACCGGCTTCCCGCCCACCACCGTCGCCACGGTCGCCACCGGCCTGCTGTGCCTCGCCGCGCTGCTCTCGCCGCCCCGCCGCCTCCCGAGCGTCGGGTGGGCCGCGGTCGCCGCCTCCGCCGCTCTGTCCCTCGTCACGAGCCAGCTGCGGCACCGCCCCGAGCACACCTTCGGCGTCGTCGAGATGTGCGTGCTGCTGCTCCTCGTCACCCGCACGGTCCGGTACGAGCCGCTCACACGTATGCTCCCGCTCGCCACCGCCGCCTGGCTGGCGACCCCGCTGCTCCTCCTGCGGCTGCCCGGCTCCCAGTTCACCCACGTGGCCGGCTACGCCGGGCCGGTCCTGCTGCTCGCCGCACCCGTGGTGGTCGTCCTCGGCCTGTACCTGCGCCTCCTCGACGCCACTCGAGAGCGGGAGAAGAACACCCGTCTGAACGACCAACGCCTCGAATTCGCCCGCGAGTTGCACGACTTCGTCGGACACCACGTCACCGCCATCACCGCACAGGTCAAGGCGGTGCGCTTCATCACGGCCTCCGGGCGCCCCCCGACAGCGGAGGTGCTCGACCAGGCGCTGGCGAACATCGAGGACGCCGCCGCGCAGGCCACCGGCTCCATGCGGGCCATGGTCGACCTGCTGCGCCGGCCGGACCGCCGGCCCCCGCTCCACGCCCCCGAGGGGCTGCAAGCGCTCCACGGCCTGGCCGAATCCCTCCGCGTGGCCGGCCCCGCCGTCGGCCTCACCATCGACCCCCGGCTCGAAACGGACCCCCCGGCCGACCACATCGCCTCCACCGTCCACCACATCGTCCGGGAGGCGCTCACCAACATCCGCAAGCACGCCGCCCGGGCCGAGACGGTGACCATCGACGTACGCCTGTCCGCCAACGACTCCGGCGTGCTCACCGTCTGCGTCCAGGACGACGCCGACCAGCCCCCGGCGGGCCCGTCGGCGGACCGGCGCGGCAGCGGGTTCGGCATCCTCGGGCTGCACGAACGCGTCCACGCGCTCGGCGGACACCTGACCGCGGGACCCGGGCCGGTCGGCGGCTGGCAGGTCGCCGCCGACATCCCGCTCCGCCGCGGCACGCCCGATCGCCCCCCGGCACACCTGGCAGGATGACCGGCATGACCATCCGCGTCCTCCTCGCCGACGACCAGTCCACCCTGCGCGCCGCGTACCGGATGATCCTCGACTCCCAGCCCGACATCGAGGTCGTCGCCGAGGCCGCAGACGGCACGACGGCCGTCGCCGAGGCCCGCAGGCTGCGTCCCGACGTCTGCCTGCTCGACATCCGGATGCCGGGCATGGACGGACTCGAAGCCACCCGCCTCCTGGCCGGCCCGGACGCCGCACGACCGCTCAAGGTGGTCATCGCCACCACCTTCGACCTCGACGAGTACGTCCACCGCGCGCTGCACAACGGCGCGTGCGGCTTCGTCCTCAAGGACTGCTCGCCGGCCCTGCTCATCGAGGCCGTCCGCGCGGCCGCCGTCGGCGACTCGCTCATCTCCCCGTCCGTCACCGTCCGGCTGCTGCGGCACATGGCCGGTGAGCGGCCGGGGCCCGTGGCTCCGCCGCCGTTCGAGCCGCTCACCCCTCGCGAGCAGGACGTCGTCGCCATGGTCGCGAAGGGCCTGACCAACGACGAGGTCGCGGCCGCCCTCCACGTGACCCTCTCCACGGTGAAGACGCACCTCGCCAACAGCCAGCGCAAGCTCGGCGCCCGCAACCGCGTCGAGGTCGCCGCCCGCGCCTGGCAGCACAGGCTGGTCTGAGTCCTGCCGCTCGAAGAAGCCGCCATGGACGCGATGGCCCGGAGGCGGGCACGTCAACGGGCCTTCCCGGTCCGGACCGCGACCGGCCGCAGTCAGCCGAGGCCGGGACGGGGGCCGGCCGGGACGGGCATGGCGCGCCAGGTGTCCGCGAGGACCTCCATGACCACCAGGCGCATGGTGACGTCGGCCTCGGGGAAGTAGCGCTCGGTCTCGCCGATGGGGCTGAAGCCGAAGCGCGTGATCGCGCGGACGGCGTCGGCGTTCTCCAGCGACGTCATGCTCCACACCCGGCCGAGGCCGAGGTCGGCGAAGGCGAGTCTGAGCATGAGCCAGCCGATGTCGGTGGCGCATCCGGTGCCGCGCAGGTGCCGGGCCATCGTGAGGACGCCGGCGTAGCCGGTGGTGGCGTCCTCGACGTCGAGGCGGATGCCGCCGACGGGCCGGTCCTCGCCCTGCAGGCAGGCGGCCAACTGGTACTGGCGGCGCGGCACTTCGGCGGCGCTCGCCACGGCCTGGCCGAGCTTGCGCCGGATCCGGGTGTCGTCCATGACGCCGGTCGAGAGGTGCCGCATGCCGTCCGCGTCGCCCCAGACCGAACGCATGGCGTCGACGTCGTCGGCGCGGTGGTCCCGCAGTCGGACGAGAGCGGTCTCCAGCACCGGGAGCACCGTGGGCGGATGGACGGACGTGCTGTTCATGTTCGAATCCCAACGAGCTGTCGTGTGATGGCGGGGAGCAGGCCCCGCGCAGTACTGCTCGCAGTAGATCAGCCGCGCGTTGACATCCGATCAACGCCGCCCGAGCGGGACGTTTCGGGTGAGGAGCGACCGTCGTCGTGCGCGATCGGCCGCCTGCCCGGCCACACGTGTGTAGGGTGCGCTGTCATGGTTGAAGACTGGCGGGACGACAGGATCGGCAGCGCCCTGAAAGGCGCGAATCCCACGGTGCTCCGGCGACTTGACGCCGGCTTCGCGGTGATCGGCGACGTGCAGTTCCTGCCGGGGTATTCGGTCCTCCTGGTGGACGAGCCCGAGGTGCAGCGCCTGTCCGAGCTGCCGCGGACCAAGCGGACGGCCTTCCTGGCGGACATGGACCGGCTGGGCGAGGCCGTGGAGCGGGCCTGCCGGCGTCTGGACCCGGAGTTCCGGCGCGTGAACCTGGAGATCCTCGGCAACACCGACGGCTTCCTGCACGCGCACGTGTGGCCCCGGTTCGAGTGGGAGAGCCCGGCACTCGTCGGCCTCCCGGTGTGGCTGTATCCCCGGGACAACTGGCGCGATCCCGCGAGCGCGCTCGGCCCCGAGCACGACGTCCTCCGCGAGGCGATCGGCCACGAGCTCGACGTGCTGTCGGCCGCCGCTCCTGCGAGTCGTCACACGCCCGCGAGTTGACGGGACCGTTCGTACTCGGGAGCATGTGACGCTGCCCGTGCCCGCGGGTGCACGCAGACCGGTTTCCTGAGGTGTGGGGTCATGGAGTTCGTGGTGTCCGAACGGTACGTCAGCAAGGTCGGCCTGGCCGTCGGCGCGGCGCTGGTGCTGGCGACCTGCGCGACAGGCGGCGGCGACGCGGTGGCGGCCACCGGCCCGGCCGCGCACGGCGCGGTGGTCGGTGCGCCCGGGGCCGCGCAGCCGGCGGCGGCCGGCGTCTCGATCACCGAGGGCGAGGTCGCCGAGGTGGGCCCGAAGGGCACGATCCTCTACCCGTCGGTGACCAGCTGCCTGGTCGTCACCGTGTACCTGCGGGACGGCGGCAAGGTCGGCGGCCACGCGAGCCTGTTCCAGGTGCCGGGCAAGTACCGTTCGGACGAGATCCTTCCGGCCATCAGGCGTGCCGTCGGCGGCCGGCCGGTGCGGGCCGTCGACGTCAGCGGAGCCGTCGGCGCCTGGAACCCCTCGTACTTCGAGAAGGCCATCGAGCAGTACACCGACGGGTCGGCCCCCGAACCGACGGGCGACGCCAAGGGGATCGGCGACGTCGTGGCCAAGCTCCTGGGACAGCCGCGCAAGGCCGTCACCGTCCGGGACGTGCCGGACGGCGACATCACCAGGTGAGCGCAGGCAGCCGGCCGGTACACCGTCCGGGATTCGGAAGATCCGCCGTGCGGCGCTGAACTCCCGTGGGATGCTGTGCCCTTGGTCCGGATACCGCATCGACCGGGGGAGCCACCCATGCCGCTCTTCGGCAACCGCAAGAACCTTCCGAAGCCGCTGTGCGACCAGCACGGCCCGTGCAAGGCGCTGGCCGAGATCTCGGTCTTCGAGGTCCGGGACCGGCTGCGGCTGCTGTTCGCCCCCACCCGCACCCTGGGCCCCGACCCCGTGGCCCGGCCGGTCGACGACGAGTTGTCGGTCGTCCTGTGCGTCGACGGCGGGAAGCGGGGCGGGCGGACCGACGCCCTGTCGATAGCCGAGCACGCCGCCGACCAGTGGAGCATCAGCCGGGCCGAGCTCTGGGAGCGGGCCTTCGCCAACCTGGCCACCGAGCAGCTCAACCGGCAGTCCTTCAACGCGACGAACGGCGACGTCCTCCACGCGGTCAACGGGACGGGGGCGTGGCCCGGCGCAGCCCAGGCACTGCGCCTGGAGAACGCCCTGGGCGGGGCGGAGCTGCCCCACGGCGCGCTGGTCACCCTGCCGACGAACAACGGGTTCTGCGCGGCGCCGATCCGCAGCGGGTCGTCCCTGAACGCGATCCGCTTCATGATCGACCTGTCGAAGCAGCTCCAGATCAACGACCCGGCCCCGCTGACCTCCTCGGTCTTCTGGTACCGGGACGGCTGGCTGGAGAACCTGAACGTCGGCGACAACGGCATGATGCGGCCGTCCGCCCGCTTCCGGGAGATGGTGAACGGCCTCCCCGCCACGTGATCCCGCCAGGGCCCGGGGGGGCGGGGGGGGGGGCCGCGCGCGCCCCCCCCCCCCCCCCCCCCCCCCCCCCCCCCCCCCCCCCCCCCCCCCGCGCGGGCGGGCGGGCGGGTCTGTGTGT
>NZ_JBHWGD010000004.1:173152-177470 GCF_042733235.1 Kitasatospora sp. NPDC059722 | reverse complement strand
CGCGCGCCCACCGCGTCTGGGGGGGGCGCCCCGCCGTGTCGGGGTTTCTTGACACCGCCCCCCCACACAAGAGCCCCGCCCCGGGCCGCCCCCGCCCCCCCACGGCCCGGTGCCCCCTGCCTCCCCCTACTCGCTCCGGCGTTCCACGCCGTCGAGGAGTAGGCCGAGGCCCAGTTCGAACCCGCGGTCGTCGAGGCCCGTCGCGCCTCCGCCGCGCGCGAAGGAGCCGTCCAGGGCGTCCGCGAGCGCCGGGTACTCCGGCCGGTAGGCGGCCGGTTCCCGGGTGAAGCCGGCGGTGAAGGTCTCCATCGCCGAGCCCAGGACCAGGTAGTCCAGGGCCGCGGCGACCTCCGCCGCGTCCGCGGGGCCGAGGCCGGCCCTGCCCAGGAGGGCGAGCAGCGCGTCGTAGCCGCGCAGGGCGCTGTCCGCCTCGACGCGGCGCCGGGCGAGCAGCGCGACGGCGTTCGGGTGCCGCAGGAAGACGGCGCGGTAGCCGCGTGCGTACGCGGCGAGGCCGGAGCGCCAGTCGGGGTCGCCGAGCGGCTCGTGGTCGATCTCGTCGTTGACCAGCTCGGAGACCGCGTCGACCAGTGATTCCTTGCTCTGGATGTGGTTGTAGAGCGACGCCGCCTTGACCCCGAGCCGGTCCGCGAGTGCGCGCATGGTCAGCCCCTCGGGACCTTCCTCGTCCACCACCTGGAGCGCGGCGACCGCGATCCGCTCGTGGGTCAGCAATGCCCTGCTCGGTCGGCCCACCAAAAATCCCCTCTTCCGCTGTCCCCGTCCAGGGGCTATGGTGCCAGACCAACAGTCGTCGCTAACTAAGTTAGTTTTATCTGGAGGGCGCAGTTCGTGGCCGAGAACACCCCCACCGAGCACACCCCACCCGTGCGCACCACAGCCGTGAGCACCACAGGCGTGAGCACCACAGGCGAGAAGACCGACGCCGACCGGCTCGCCGCGCTCGGCTACCAGCAGGAGCTGCGGCGCAGCCTCAGCGTGCTCGGCAACATCTCCATGGGCTTCGCCGTCGTCTCCCCGGTCGTCGGGCTGTACGCCGCCGTGCAGGTCGGCATGAGCGTCGCGGGCGGGGCCTGGATCTGGGCGCTGCCGCTGTGCCTGCTCGGGCAGTGCCTGGTCGTCGCCGTCTACTCCGAGCTCGCCTCGCAGTGGCCGCTGGCCGGCGGCGCCTACCAATGGAGCAGACGCCTGTCCAGACCGGCCTTCGCCTGGCTGAGCGGCTGGATGTGGCAGTTCGCCGTGATGTTCGGCAACACCACGGTCGCCTACCTCGCCTCGCCGTGGCTCTTCGCCCTCTTCGGGGCCGTCCCGACGCCCACCGAGCAGGTCCTCGTCTCGGTCGGCTTCCTGCTCTTCTGCACCGCGGTCAACGCCTACGGCATCAACTTCCTGCGCTGGTTCGTCAGCCTGGGCATCGCCGCCGAGGCCGTCGCCTCCGTCCTGGTCGGCTTCACCCTGCTGCTGGTCTTCCGGCAGCACGGCTTCTCCCTGCTCACCGACTTCCTCGACGCGCCGAAGGGGCTGGGCATCAGCGACACCGGTGCCCTGCTCGCCGCCGTGGCCGTCGCCGGCTGGGCCTTCATCGGCTTCGACGCCTGCGTGTCGACCGCCGAGGAGACCAAGGACGCGGCCCGGCAGGTCCCCAGGGCCATGTGGTGGTCGCTGCTCAGCGTCGGGCTCGTCGTGATCCTCAACGCGGTCTCGGTCGAGCTCGCCCACCCCGACCCGGCCGCCGTCGTCGCGGTCACGGACCTCGACCCGGTCACCACCGCCGTCACCCACGCCTTCGGCGGCTGGGCCGACAAGCCCTTCGTCCTCGTCGTCCTGATCAGCTTCACCGCCTGCCTCATGGCCTCCCAGGGCGGCGCGGCCCGCGGCCTCTACTCCCTCGCCCGCGACGACGTCTTCCCCTTCTCCCGCCACGTCCGCCGGATCAACCGGCACAAGGCGCCGATCGGCGGCCTCGTCGCCGCCACGGTGATCAGCTGCGCCGCACTGCCCCTCGGCCTGAGCACCTCGGCCATCGGCAGCCTGATCACCTTCGGCAGCGCCGCCACCTTCGTGCCGTTCTTCCTGCTCACCGTCGTCGCCCTGACCGCCCGCCTGCGCGGCACCTGGAAGCCCGCCGGAGCGGTCGGCTACGGGCGCCTCGGCACTCCGATCAACCTCCTCGCGGTGCTGTGGACCGGCTTCGAAGTGGTCAATATCTGCTGGCCGCGCGCCGTCCTCGCCCCGGCCGGAGCTCCCTGGTACCAGGTCTGGGCGGCACCGCTCGGCGTCGGTACCGTCACCCTCGCCGGCCTCGCCTACCTGCTGGCGCGCCGCCCCGACCGCCGCATGCCCGACCCCGACCAGGACCGCCCTTCCACCGACGAACTCGCCCCGGCCGTCCTGTAGTTCCGCGACCACCCCGTGACGCGTCCGGGGCCGAGCGCCCCGGACCGTCCGACCGCCTCACATTCCTAGGGACACCCGCATGACCCACCCGTTCGACGTCGTCGAGACCGGCATCGCCGACCTGCGCGCGGCGCTGGAGAAGGGCGAGACCACCTCGGTCGGCCTGCTCGACGCCTACCTCGCCCGGATCGAGGCCTACGACCGGCCCGGCACCCCCACGGCGCTCAACTCCGTCGTCGTGATGAACCCGGACGCCCGCGCCGACGCCGAGGCCTCCGACGCCCGCCGCGCCCAGGGGCGGACGCTCGGTCCGCTCGACGGCATCCCGTACACCGCCAAGGACAGCTACCTCGCCAAGGGCCTGACCGCCGCCGCCGGTTCGCCGGCCTTCGAGCACCTGGTGGCCCGGCGCGACGCCTTCGCCATCGAGCGGCTGCGCGCCGCTGGCGCCGTGCTCATCGGCCTGACCACCATGCCGCCGATGGCCAACGGCGGCATGCAGCGCGGCGTCCACGGCCGCGCCGAGAGCCCGTACAGCGCCGACTGGCTGACCAGCGCCTACGGCTCCGGCTCCTCGAACGGCTCGGGCACCGCCACGGCGGCCTCGTTCGGCGCGTTCGGCCTCGGCGAGGAGACCTGGTCCTCGGGCCGCGCGCCCGCCTCGAACAACGCCCTGTGCGCCTACACCCCCAGCCGCGGCGTGATCTCGGTGCGCGGCAACTGGCCGCTCGTACCGACCATGGACGTCGTGGTCCCGCACACCAGGACCATGGCCGACCTGCTCGAACTGCTCGACGTCATCGTCGCCGACGACCCGGACACCCGCGGCGACCTGTGGCGGGCCCAGCCCTGGGTGCCGCTGCCCGCACCGTCCCGCGTCCGCCCGGCCTCGTACCCGGCCCTGGCGCCCGCGGACACGGCGGCGGCGCGTGCGACGCTCGCCGGCCGACGCGTCGGCGTGCCCAGGATGTACATCAACGCCGACCCCGACGCGGGCACCAACCCGGACGGCGGCATCGGCGGCCAGACCGGGCAGCGGATCGACACGCGCGCCTCGGTCCTCGCCCTGTGGCAGGCCGCCCGCCGCGACCTGGAGTCCGCCGGCGCCGAGGCCGTCGAGGTCGATTTCCCCGTGGTGACCAACTACGAGTCCGACCGGCCCGGCGCGCCGTCCCTGCTCTCCCGGGGCCTGGTCGGCCGCGACTTCCTCGCCCGCGAGATCCTCGACCTGTCGGCCTGGGCCTGGGACGACTTCCTGCGCGCCAACGCGGACCCCGCGCTCCCCACCCTCGCCGACGTCGACGGCGCCCTGATCTGGCCCAAGCACCCGGGCGAACTGCCGGACCGCTACGCCGGCTTCGACGACGTGATCGCCGACTACCCCCGACTGGTCCGCGACCAGGCCTACCGGGCGTTCACCGACATCCCACACCTCGAACAGGGACTGCGCGGGCTGGAGGAGACCCGCAGGATCGATCTGGAGGAGTGGATGGACGAACTCGGCCTGGACGCCGTGGTCTTCCCCACGGTCGCCGACGTCGGCCCGGCCGACATGGACGTGAACGAGGCCTCCGCCGACCTGGGCTGGCGCAACGGCGTGTGGGTCGCGAACGGCAACCTCGTACCGCGCCACCTCGGCATCCCGACGGTGACCGTGCCGATGGGCACCATGACCGACACCGGCATGCCGGTGGGACTGACCTTCGCGGGCCGCGCCTACAACGACAACTCGCTGCTCCGCCTCGCCGCCGCCTTCGAGAGGACCGGGCGCCGCCGCACGGAACCGCCCCGCACCCCACGGCTGCGGGCCTCCTGAGGCCCCGACCCCGAGCGGCCCGTCCCCGCCGGGTACGGGGTGCGGGCGCCGGCGGCGGGGGGCGGGGGAGTGAGGCTGAGGCGG
>NZ_JBHWGD010000004.1:135905-173142 GCF_042733235.1 Kitasatospora sp. NPDC059722 | reverse complement strand
GCGGCGCGCTGCCCCCGCCCCCCCCCCCCGCGACCCCCCCCCCCCCCCCCCGGCGGCCGCCCCCCCGTCCGGGGCGGACGGGGACGAACTCAGTCGCCGTCCGGGTCGTCGAAGCGGCGCCGGGACGCCTCGACGTGGCCGGCGTGCCGGCGGGTCCAGTGGCAGATGCCGTGCACCGTCTCCTGGAGTTCGCGGCCGGCCGGGGTGAGGGCGTAGTCGACCCGCGGTGGCACGGTGGCGTACGGAGTGCGCTCGACGATGCCGTCGCGTTCGAGGTTGCGCAGCGTCTGGCCGAGCATCTTGTGGCTGATCCCGTCGACCGCGGCCTTCAGCTCGCCGAAGCGCAGCGTCCGCTCCCCGAGGGCCTCGATGATCAGCAGTGCCCACTTGTCGGCGATCCGCGCGAACACCGACATGGCGATCGCACGGACCTCGGCCGTCACCTCCGGAGAGGTCCTCTCCACGGTCACCTGAAGGTTCCCCTGTCACCCGAAAGTGCGTTCTTCCAGGTCGACCCTAACTCTCCTACTGTTCCCGAGTGACCGGAACGATCAGTTGAGGGGGCGGACCATGACCATCCTGAAGACCTACGGCCGGGTGTGGAGCGACGACATGGACGCCGCGCTCGCCGTGCTGGTGGAGCTGGTGGAGGAACCCGCCCACCTGCGTTTCGCGTTCGGGGAGGTGGAGATCGCGGCGATCGGCGACTTCCTGGTGATCGCGGGCAGCCCCGAGGCGACGGCGCGACTCCCCCGGGCCTCCACGACCGTGGTCGTCTCGGACCTGACCGCCGTGGAGGCGCTGCTGACCGCCCGTGGTGCGACGCTCACCCACGGCCCGGAGCGGAGCCTGACCGGCTCCTACCTGTACGCCCGGCACGCCGACGGCGCGGAGGTCGAGTACGTCCAGTGGAAGCCCGAACTGATCACCCGGATCCTGGGCCGGGCGGGCCGACCGGGCTCGGACTGAGCCGGCGGCCCGCCCGGCTCAGGTCGTCCCCGCTCAGGTCGTCCCGCGATCGTTCCGGCCCGCGGCCTGCGCGGTCTCCGCCGCCCTGGCCGCCTGGCGCTGGCGCCGCCTCGCGCCCAGCCAGCCCGCCAGACCGATCAGTCCGCCCGCGATCGCCGCGGCGACCAGCTTGTGCAGCAACTCGGACACAACGACTCCGCTTCCCGAAAGTGGCCGGCGCAGAGGATCGCGCCGCCGTGAACACCGATGGCCCGACGTTAGGAAGCGGCGATGAAATCACCGTGAAAGCGGCCGCGGGCCCTGCCCCGGTCACGTTTCCGCAGGTGAGACGCCGTATGCACGACCGGCCAGATATGGCCGCTCCCCCGTCCTGTCCCCCGGCCGCCGCCCGGACCAGCATCGAGGCCTCAGCAGAAGCCCCGGAGCCGTCCGCCCCGGCCGGAGAACCAGAACCACGGAGCAGCCATGCCGCCGAGCCCGCCCGCCGTCGCCGCCCTCGACCCCCGCCAGCGCGACGTGCTGTACGCCATCGGCTGCGGCCTGACGGACGCCGAGATCGCCGCCTCGCTCGCCATTCCGGAACGCGCCGTGGCCGGCCACCTCGGCCGGATCCTGGCCACGCTCCGGCTGCGCGACCGGGCCGCCGCCATCGTCCACGCCTTCGACTGCGGACTGGTGACGCCCGGCCACGGCCCGCGCCGGCGGGCAGCGGACACCCCGTCACGGACCGGCGCTCGCCGGCCGGCGGACCGTACGCCCGACGCGGGCCTGCGGATCTCCCTCCTCGGTCCGCCGCGGGCCTGGCGGGACGGGCGACCCGTCGGCCTCGGGCCGGCTCGCCAGCAAGCCGTCCTCGCCGCACTGGCCCTGCGGCCGGACCGGGCGGTGGGCACGCACGAACTGCTGGACCGGATCTGGGGGATGGAGCCGCCGATCGGGAACGTCGTGCCGGTCTACATCTACCGGCTGCGCAAGATCCTGCGCACCGGGCCCGGGGGCGGCACGGACCCGGTGATCGAACGGGAGCAGGCCGGCTACCGGCTCAACCGCCGTGCGGTCGAGGTCGACGTGACCCGCGCCGAGGAGCTGGCCGCCGCAGCGACGACGGCCGAGCGCGCCGGTGACCTGGCCGAGGCCGTCCGCGCCTGCTCCCAGGCGCTGGACCTCTTCTACGGCGAGCCCCTGGCCGGCCTCCCCGGACGGTTCGCCGAACTCGAACGGCTACGGCTGACCGAACACCGGATCACCCTGGCCCAGCGGAAGGCGGAGTGGCAGCTTCAGCTGGGCCGGACCGCCGAGGCGACCGCCGAGCTGTCCGCCCTGGCCACGGCGCACCCGCTCAACGAGCAGGTCGTCGCACTCCTGATGCGCGCCCTGCACCAGGGCGGCCGGCAGGCCGAAGCCCTGGCCGTCTTCGACCGCACCCGCCACCGGCTGGGCGAGGAACTGGGGGTGCTCCCCGGCGAGTTGCTGCGCCGCACCCGGCAGACGCTGCTCCGCCGGGGCCGGAGCTCCTGACCGGGCCCGCGTCCGTCTCCAGGGAGCACGGAACCGGGCCGGTCTCCGGATCTTGATAGGGTCGAACGCCAGGGGGGGCTGTCGTGAGCGAGATACCGCAAGCACGTGAGGAACTGAACCGGCTGGGCCGGTCCCTGCGCGAGCAGATGGTCGCGCTGATCACCGACCTGACGCCCGGCGCGGATCTCCACCTGCTGTTCCTCGACGATCCGTTGCTCGCCGACTGGCACCAGCCGCTCCGCCACCACTTTTCGGCCCTGTTCCGCGGGGAACGTCCCGCGACCGTCACCGCCGCCGAGATCGCCTCCCGTGCGGCCGTCCTCCTCGACGCGGCCGGTTGGGACGTCACGACGTCGGAGGAGCAGCAGGACGGGAAGCGCGCCACCATGGTCCTCGCCCACCGTGACGGCAACGTCATCCGGGTCGGGACCGGCGACCACACCTCCGCCGTGATGTTCAGCGGGCGGACGCCGGCACTGGCACTCCGCGCGCCGAAGCCGTTCCAGCGGCCGGAGCCGGTGCGGACAGCGGAGACCGTCACACCCGGTTATGTCCTCTGCTACGAGTGCGAGGGCCTCGGGTGGTGCTACGGCTGCGGCGGTCGCGGGTGGAGGCCCAGCGAACCCCATGGGCGGACCCGCTGCAGGGAGTGCTCCGGGAGGAAGGTCTGCCCGATCTGCCGTGGCGGGGGTGAGCTGGCCGTCTCCCAGCTGTCGGAGTACCAGCGGGGCTACTACCCGGACGTGGACTGACACCGGACCGGTGTCCTGCGTCCTGCGTCCTGCGTCCACGGATGACACTCCCGCCGGACATGGCCGGAACTCGGCGGTGCACGGCGGGGAGTGGGGTTAGCCTGACGACATGGTTGCAAACTACAAGGAAGAAGTAGCCATGGGCGACCCGGAGTTCATCAGCGCACCCGCCCTGATCCTGCGGGCCCTGTCCACCGACCCGGACCGGCGCGCCATCACCACCGCCGACCGCGTCGAGGTCACCGCGGGCGACTTCGCCGCCGCCACCTACCGCCTGGCCCACGAGCTCGTCGCCCGGGGCGTCCGCCGCGGCGCGACCGTCACCCTCCTCACCGGCAACACCGCCGAGGCGCTCAGCGCCCGCTACGCCGCGGGCCTGGCCGGCGCGCGCGTGGTGAACCTGTACGACGGGATGAGCGCCCCGGTCCTGGCCGAGATCGTGGCCGGCGCGGACACCACCGTCCTGCTCGTGGACGCCGAACGGTACGCGGACGCGGCCGAGTTGCTGCCCCTGGTCGACGTCACGGCGGTCCTCGCGCTGGGGCCGGGCGGGCCCGCCGAGGACGTGATCGCCGCCTCCGCCGGCCGGCCCGCCGAGGACCCGGCCGTCCCCGTCGGCCCCGGCGACGACATCGGGATCCGCCACACCGGCGGCACCACCGGCATCCCCAAGGGCATCGTCAGCCTCCACGGCGCCTACCGCAGCATCCTCGACACCCCGTTCGACGGCCGTCCGCACGACGAGCCGCCCCGCCTCCTCGTCGCCACCTCGCTCGCCCACCTCGCGGGGGTGCTCGCCGACGTGACGCTCCACGCCGGCGGCTCGGTCGTCCTCCAGCGCTCCTTCGACCCCGGCGCGGTGCTCGCCGCCATCGAGCGCGAACGCGTCACCGACCTGTGGCTCCTGCCGCCGCTGCTCTACCGGCTGCTCGACCACCCGGCCATCGGCCGCACCGGCCTGGCCGGGCTCCACCGCATCACGTACGGCGGCTGCCCCTCCTCCCCGACCAGGATCCGCGAGGCCGTCAAGGTGTTCGGGCCCATCCTGGTCAGCCTCTACGGCATGTCGGAGGCGCAGAAGATCGCCGTGCTCACCCCGGACGAGTACGCGCGGTTCGGCGACGACGGCCCGCTGCCGGTCGGCCGGCCCTTCCCCGACGTGGAGGTGGCGATCCGGTCCGCCGACGGCACCGACCTGCCGGCCGGCGAACCGGGCGAGGTCCACGTGCGCTCCGCCACCCTGATGGCCGGGTACCTGAAGCGGCCCGACCTCACCGAGCAGGTGCTGCACGACGGCTGGCTCGACACCGGCGACGTCGGCTACTTCGACGCCGACGGCTACCTCTACCTCTCCGACCGCCTCAAGGACCTGATCATCGTGGTCGGCGGCCACGTCTACCCCACCGAGGTCGAGGACCTCCTCCTCACCCACCCGGCCATCGCCCAGTGCGCCGTCTACGGCGTGCGCGACGCCCAGGAGGCCGAACACGTCCACGTCGCCGTCGTCCCCGCGCCGGGGCAGCGGCCGCAGCTGGAGGACGTCCGCGCCTTCGTCACCGCGAACAAGGGCCGCATCTACGCGCCCGAGGCCCTGCACCTGGTGGACGCGATCCCGCTGACGGCCGTCGGCAAGCCGGACAAGAAGCGGCTCCGCGAGGCCCTCGCGGACTGAACCCGCGTTCGCCCGGACGGCGGGGCGCTCACCGAAACCCCACCGAACCCCGCACGGATCCACACCCGCTTTCAGCCCATGGTGGGGTTTGGCTCAATGAACCACCGCCCGGGTGCCGAGAAGCCAACGGGGGTGGCGGCGCTGAGGGCTGCCACCCCCACCACGGCCCGTCAGGGCGGATACCCGGTTGGAGAACACCGGGCGCAGCACTACCATCCGGCACATGATCATCTCTCATGACGTGGCCGGGACCGGACCCGCCGTCCTCCTGCTGCACTCCTCGGTGTGCGACCGCCGGATGTGGGACGCCCAGTGGCAGCCGCTGGCCGACGCGGGCTACCGGGTGGTGCGGTGCGACTTCCGGGGGTTCGGCGACTCCCCGCTGGCGGACCGCCCGTACAGCGACGCCGGAGACGTCCTCGCCCTGCTCGAACACCTCGGCATCGAGTCCGCCGCGCTGATCGGCGCCTCCCACGGCGGACGGGTCGCGCTGACGGTGGCCGCGCTGCGCCCGCACGCCGTGTCCGCACTCGCCCTGCTGGGGGCGGGCATGCCCGGCCACGTGCCCAGTGCGACGCTGCGCGCCTTCGGTGCGCGCGAGGACGAGCTGATCGAGGCCGGTGACGTGGCGGCGGCCGTCGAACTGAACGTCTCGACGTGGCTGGGGCCGGACGCGGACGAGGAAGCCCGCGAGAGCGTCCGGCGGATGCAGCGGCACGCCTTCGAGGTGCAGGCCGAGGCCACCGGCGGACCGGATTGCGAGGAGGTCGACCTCACCCGGATCACCGCCCCCACGCTGGCCGTCTCCGGCGCGCACGACCTGCCGGACTTCCGCGAGATCGCGGCCGCCCTGCCCGTCCGGCTCCCGGGCGCCCGCCACCTCGAACTGCCCTGGGCCGGCCACCTGCCGAACCTGGAACGGCCGCACGAGGTGACGCGGATGCTCGTCGATTTCCTCGCGGACACCGCCGGATCGCGGTAGCGGTGACGGCGCCGATCCCCCTGTGGAGGCCTCGGCGCGACGGAATCCTCCTAGCGCTCGAATGCTCCGGGGAGGCGGGTGAGCCCCCGACGCTCCTGCTCCGCCGTCCGCCAGGCCGCCGTGACCGCGCGGTGGGCGGCGGCCGTCGCCTCCGCGATGTCGCCCTCCAGGTGGAGCGGCGCGCCCACGTGGACGTGCACGGCCGGACGCCGCAGCGGGGCGGTGGCGAAGCCGGCGATCTGCTTGGTGGCGCTGCCCGAACTCAGGCGGCGCGCACCGCACTGGCCGAGCGGCACCACCGGGGCGCCGCTCGCCGCGGCCAGCCGGGCCAGGCCGGTGCGGAAGGCGCCCGGCTCGGCGTCACCGGAGTCCCGGCGCTCGGGAAGGCAGCCCTCGCCGTAGATCAGCACGACGCGGCCGGCCGCCAGCGCGGCCGCGGCCGAGTCGAGGGCCGAGGCCGCCCGGGCCGTCCCCCGGTGGACCGGGATGTGCCCGCCGGCCCGCAGCACCCCGCCGAGCACCGGGATCCGCCACAGCCCGGCGGTCGCCATCACCACCGGCTCGGTGCCGAGGCGGCGCAGCGCGGCCAGCACCACGCCCGGGTCCGCGAGGGAGCTGTGGTTGGCCACGACGATGCTGCCCGGGGCGACCGGGCCCGCCAGTTCGGAGGTGACGGACAGACGGCCGAGGACGGGGAGCAGCGTGCTGGCGATCCGGCTGAGCATGGACGTTCCTCTTCTGGCCTTCGACGCGCGGGCTGGTGCCGCCATCCTCGCGGAGCACCGCCGCCGGCCGCCTGAGTAGCCGTACTCAACCCGGCGTGGGGTCGCCCGTCCGCGACACCCCAACTCGGCTTCACCCAGGGCAGAACGCCGCGCCCTTCCCCCGGAGCCCGGGATCCATAGGCTGGAGGGGTGAGCACTCATGCGCCGAACGAAGCCCGCGTCATCCCCCTGCGCCCGAAGACCGCGCCGGCCGGTTCCGGCCGGGCGGCCGGTGCCCCGCAGCCGTCCGAGCCGAAGGAACCGCTGTGGCGCGACCTCGTCGGCGACGTGCTGCGGCGCGAACGGCTGGCGCAGGAACGCACGCTGAAGGACGTCGCCGACGAGGCCCGGATCTCGATGCCGTACCTGTCGGAGCTGGAGCGCGGACGCAAGGAGGCCTCCTCCGAGGTCCTCGCGGCCGCCGCCCGGGCCCTCGGCCTCGGCCTCGGCGACCTGCTCTCGCTCGCCCAGGAGGACCTCGCCCGGCACGCCCGGACCAGTCGGCTCGGCCGGAAGTCGCCCACGGCGCAGTCGCGGTACGACGGCCTCTGCCTCGTCGCCTGACCGGGCCGGCGGCCGGTACACCCCTGTGGTACCGGCCGCCGTGCCCGTGCCGTCAGCGGTCAAGCGGCTCAGGCGAACGCGAGCCGCCGGCTCAGCACCTCGTCGGCGATCCCGTACGCGACGGCCTCCTCGGCGGTGAGCACCTTCTCCCGGTCCATGTCCGCGCGCAGCGTCGCCACGTCGTGGTGCGTGTGCCGGGACAGGACCTCCTCCACCTGCGAGCGGATGCGGACCATCTCCTTGGCCGCGAGGCTGAGGTCCGAGACCGTCCCCTGCCGCCCGCCGCTGGCCGGCTGGCCCAGCAGCACCCGCGCGTGCTGGAGCACGAACCGCCGCCCGGGATCCCCGCCGGCCAGCAGCACCGCCGCCGTCGACGCCGCCTGGCCCACGCAGAACGTGGAGATCGGCGCCTGGACGAACGTCATCGTGTCGTAGATCGCCATCAGCGAAGTGAACGATCCGCCGGGCGAGTTGAGGTAGATCGAGATCTCGCGCTCCGGGTTCTCCGACTCCAGGTGCAGGAGCTGGGCGATGACCACGTTGGCGACGCCGTCGTCGATCTCGGTGCCGAGGAAGATGATCCGCTCGTTCAGCAGCCGGCTGAAGACGTCGTAGGACCGCTCGCCCTGCGCGGTGCGCTCGATCACGTACGGAACCGTGTACGACCCCATGTCACAGCCCCATCCGTCGGCGCGACGAGGCCGGGCGGATGTCGGCGAGCGACTCCACCACCCGGTCCACGATCCCGTACTCCCTGGCCTGTTCGGCCGTGAACCAGCGGTCGCGGTCGCCGTCGCGCGCGATCGTCTCCTCGCTCTGCCCGGTGTGCTCGGCGGTGATCCGCTCGATGGCCTTCTTGGTGAACAGGAGGTTCTCCGCCTGGATCTCGATGTCCGCGGTGGAGCCCCCGATGCCCGCCGACGGCTGGTGCATCATGATCCGCGCGTTCGGCAGCGCGAACCGCTTGCCGGCCGCGCCGACGCTGAGCAGGAACTGCCCCATGCTGGCGGCGAAGCCCATCGCCAGCGTCGAGACGTCGTTCGGGATGAGCCGCATGGTGTCGAAGATGGCGAGCCCCGCGGTGACCGACCCGCCCGGGCTGTTGATGTACAGGCAGATGTCGGTGCGCGGGTCCTCCGCCGAGAGCAGCAGCAACTGCGCACAGACCCGGTTGGCCGACACGTCGTCGACCTGCGTGCCCAGCAGGACGATCCGCTGGGCGAGCAGTTGAGCCGCGAGGTGGTCGTCGAACCGGCTGGGCGGGGTGTCTCCCTCCTCCGCGCGGGGCAGGAGGGTGCCGAGTGGAGTCATCAGGTCTCCTCGAAGAGCCGGGGATGCTGTCCCCATCACTCTCGACCGCCGAAGACCCTCGGATGCGATTTCTCTGCCCGCCGCAGATTCGCCACGGGCAGAGCCCAGCCGGCGGTGCGCGGCAGGCGCCCGCCGATGGCCGCTGCGTGGGCTACCCGGCGTCGCGCGGGGGCAGGCGGCGGGTGATCCGGTCGAACAGGTCGGCCAGTGGCTCGGCGACCTCCCGGCCGAACTCGGTCAGCCCGTAGGTGACCTGAGGCGGTGACGTCGGTTCGACCTCGCGCCAGACCAGGCCGTCCTGGACCAGGACGCGCAGGGTCTGGGCGAGCATCTTCTCGCTGATCCCGTGGATGCTCTCGCGCAGCTCGTAGAAGCGCAGCGCGTTGCTCCCCAGCGAGATCAGCACCCAGACGCCCCACCTGCTGGTCACGTGGTCGACCACGTCGCGCGCGGGGCAGTCGGTGTGAAACACCTCATACCGCTTGCCGGCCTCGGCCTGCCTGAACTGCATTCCTCCCACCATGTTATGAGCTTACCTCAAGGTATGTCCTTACGAAAGATTAGCTCCGACTCCTACCATGAAGGCCACCTCAGGAAATCGAGCCATCGAGCTGTCGAGCTGTCGAGCAAGGAGCTGATCATGATCGTGGTGACCGGGGCCACCGGAAACGTGGGCCGACCGCTGGTGCAGGCGCTCGCGACCGCGGGCCACCAGGTGACGGCGGTGTCGCGACGCACTGCGCCGGTACCGGACGGAGTCCGCCATGTCGCGGCCGACCTCACCGGGCCCGCCGGCCTTGAGCCCGTCCTGACGGGGGCGAAGGCACTGTTCCTCCTGCTGTCCGGCGACATGCACGCCGCCAGCGCCGACCCCGACGACATCATCGGCCGGGCCGCGGCTCGCGGGGTCCGGCGCATCGTCCTGCTGTCCTCGCAGGGTGTGGCGACCAGGCCGTTCGGCCCGACGCGGATCGCGATACGCGGCGTGGAGGACGCCCTGCGCGAGTCCGGAACGGAGTGGACGATCCTCCGGCCGGGCGGCTTCGCCTCGAACGCCCTCTGGTGGGCCGAGTCCGTCCGTACGCAGCGCGTCGTCGCCGCCCCCTTCGGCGACGTCGGCGTGCCGATCGTCGACCCGGCCGACATCGCCGAGGTCGCGGCGGCCTGCCTGGTGGAGGACGGGCACACCGGCGGCGTCTACGAGTTGACCGGCCCGGAGCTCATCACGCCCCGCGGGCAGACAGAGGCCATCGCCGCCGCGCTGGGCTCGCCCGTCCGGTTCGCCGAGCTCACGCGCGAGGAGGCCAGGTCGGCGATGTCCCGGGCCATGCCGGTGGAACTCGCTGACGACACCCTGGACATCCTCGGCTCCCCGAACCCGGCCGAACTGCGGATCAGCCCCGACGTCCAGCGCGTCCTCGGCCGCGCGCCGCGCCCGTTCGCCGACTGGGCCGCACGCAACGTCGCCGCGTTCCGCTGATCACAGGCCGACGGCCGGCCCCCACCTCGACGAGCGTGGGGGCCGGCCGTCCTCACTCCGCCGCCGCCTGGTCAGGCGTCAGCTGCCACCCCGGCAGTTGACGACGACCGCGACCGTGGCCGCACGTCAGCGCACGGTCACGGTGAACACGGGCGACGCGGTGTTCCCGCTGACGATGCGCAGCTCGTTCAGGCCCTTGATGCCGAGCTTCACGCCGAGCGAGTAGGCGCCGTTGCGGTTGGTGTTCACGGACGCCGGCAGGGTGACCCACTTGCCGTGCTGCTTCTGCTGCAGGGTCACCTTGGTGCCCGGCTTGAGGCCGGTGGTCGTGCCGTTGACCCGGAACAGCTCCCAGGCACGGACGGACGTCACCGACGGCTTGGCGGTGATCCCGGCCTGGGCGGCGGCCGCGGCGGCGACGGGCTGCGCCGCCGGGGCGGACGGGGTAGCGGCGATGGCGGTGCCCGCCAGGCCGATGGAGAGCACGCTGACGGCGGTCACGGCGGCCAGGCGCATGGAGTTCCGCTTGGAGACGATCACGGGTACACCTCTTTCGAGGGGAGGTGGGTGCCGGCCCGACCGCGGTGTCCGGTGCGATTCGGGCCCTGTCATGTATACGGACGCCGCACCGCGCCGGTCGGTTGTGGTCGAAACGTCACTGCCTTGTAACAGCCTGCGACTACCCCGGCCCGCCCTCGTCCGACCGACCCCCTGTCATCACCCCGTCAACCCTGTGGTGTGATCGTCCTGTTGACGTACGACCGACAGGAGCTCGTCTCATGACCACCACGCCCACTCCCACCCGGCTGACCGTCGGCCCGCACACCTTCGACGCGCTCGCCGCCGGGCCCGCCGACGGTGAACTCGTCCTGCTGCTGCACGGTTTCCCCGAGTTCGCCGACTGCTGGACCGCCGAACTGACGGCACTGGCCGCCGCCGGCTACCGCGCGGTCGCCGTCGACCAGCGCGGCTACTCCCCCGACGCCCGCCCCGAGGACATCGCCGACTACGCCGTCGAGCACCTCGTCGCGGACGCCCTCGGCTTCGCCGACGCACTGGGCTCGCCGCGCTTCCACCTGGTCGCCCACGACTGGGGCGGCCTCGTCGCCTGGGCGCTGGCCTCCGCCCACCCGGAGCGGCTCCACAGCCTGACCGTCCTCGCGACGCCGCACCCCGAGGCGCTCTTCGAGGCCATGAACAACGGCAGCGACCAGCGCGAGCGCTCGCAGTACGTCAAGCTCTTCCGCCAGCCGGGCAACGTCGCCGAGCAGGGGATGCTCGCCGACGGCGCGGCCCGCCTGCACACCCTCTACCGGGGCGCACTGACGGAGGAGCTCATCGAGTCCAACGTCCGTCGCCTCACCGAGCCGGGCGCACTGACCGCCGGCCTCAACTGGTACCGCGCGATCAACGACGAACTCCGGGTGCCCGCCGGGGAGATCACCGTCCGCACGCTCTTCGTCTGGGGCACCGAGGACATGGCCCTGGGTCGCGACGCCGCCGAACTGACGGCCAAGCACGTGAGCGCCCCCTACCGCTTCGTCCCCCTGGAGGGCGCCACCCACTGGCTCCCGGAAGCCGACGCCGACCGCATCATGCCCCTCCTCCTGGAGCACCTCGCGGGCTGACCGGAGCCGCGGTCCCGACCGGCCACGCCAGCCGGGCTCAGAGGAACACGATGGCCTTGCCGTCGGCGATGCTGGCCCGGCAGGCGCGGTACAGCTGGTGCCAGGCGATCTTCTCCGTTTCGAAGGGGGACCCCGGCTCAAGGTCCGCGAGGCTGGAGTCCTCCGCCGCGGGGAGCGTGCCGTCGGCGTCGAGGTGGATGCCGAGTGACGGTGCGAGGCTCGCCAGTTCGGCCAGCAGGCGCTGGCTGGAGCCGACCATGCCATAACCGGCGACGTCCGATTCTTCCGGGAGGAAGAGCGGATCGTCGAAGTCCACGGGTATGTAGTAGCCCGAATTGTCGGCGTGGCAGAGCAGATGGGAGGCGAACATGGACGTCTCGTCCTGGATCTTCCGGCCGTCGCGCTCGTACTGCTCGGCGTCGGTCTCCAGCGCGGGAGTGAGCGGCTCGCCGCGCCCGGCGAGCACGAAGACGCGACGCAGGTGGTACAGGTAGCTGTACGGGAAGTGGGCGGAGACGGCGGGCGCGGCGGGCGGATCCGCGATCTCCGGCTCGTGCCAGTCGACGCCGCTCTCCGCGAGCGCCGCGCTCAGGCGCGCGAACGCGCGTCGGAAGTGCGCCAGTCCCTCGGCGTCGTTCCTCGCCTGGTCATCCAGGAGTCCCACGGTGATCGAAAGTCCCATGACCGCAGACAGTAGCGGTCACGACCGACAGCGGCCGACGCCGGTGCGCCGGGCAGTTCGCGGTGAACCGGATCGCCTGACGGGTGTCGCACGTCGGCTTGCCTTCTCGGCCGGCCCGGGCCGGCCTCTCCCCCGTCGTGCACGGCGCCGCGCGCGTCAGCCGCACAGCGCTGCCGTTTGCGCCTGCATCATCCCCTTGCTCAGCGGGACGGGCGGCTCGCCCTTCAGGTCGGCGCCGAGGTCGTAGAGGTTGCCGACGAGGACCAGCTGCCGCTCACCGTCGGTGGTGGTGAGCGAGACGCTGGTGAAACCGGGCCCGCCGCCGTCGGTCTCCCAGGCGCCGATCGTCCGGGTGCCCGGAGCCGCACCGCACGACACGTCCATGTGCTGCACGCCGAGTCCGTACGCCGGTGCGTGCGGGAACTGCACCGTCGTGAGGAGTTCGCGCTGCTGGGCGGGGCGCAGCAGCTCGCCGGTGAACAGGGCCCGGTGGAAGTGGGCCAGGTCGTTGACGGTGGAGATCATGGCGCCGGCGGTCCAGTCGTAGGACGGGCTGAAGCGCGTCACGTCCTCGTGCTTGAAGTCGTAACCGTGCAGATGGGGGCCGTGGATGGCCGGATCGGTCAGCGGGAAGGCGGTGTCGTCGAGGCCGAGCGGGGCGAGGATCCGCCGGTGGATCTCGGCGGAGGCGCTGTGGTGCGTGACCGCTTCGATGACCAGACCGGCGACCAGGTAGTTCGTGTTGGAGTACGACCAGCCGGATCCGGGCGCGAACAGCGGCTCGTGCCGGACGGCGCGGGCGATCACCTCGCGCGGGGTGTAGACGTAGTCCCGGTCGTGGCCCTCCAGGTAGGGGGCGAAGAACTCGGGCTCGGTGGTGGGGTCGTAGATGCCCGCGGTGTGGTTGAGCAGGTGGCGGACGGTGATGGCCGAGCCGTCGTTGCCGTTCCCGTCGACCACTCCGGGCAGCCACTTCTCCACGCTGTCGTCCAGGGACAGCCTTCCCTCCCCTTCCAGTTGCAGCAGCACCGTCGACACGAACGACTTGGTGTTGCTGGCGATCCTGAACCGCTGGTCCGGCCAGGCCCGCTCACCGGTCGCGAGGTCCGCGACCCCGGCCGCCACCCGCGACTCCCGCTCCCCGTCCCTGGCGTAGGCCAGGACCCCCGGGAACCCGTCCGCGACCGCCTGCTCGACGCCCTCGGCGAGGCCGGCCGGCGGCGCCGTCTCCCCCGACACCGACACCAACAGCGGCCCTCTCCCCGGCACCCGCACCGGCTCCGCGACGGCCGTAGCCGGGAGAAGCCCCGTGACCGCCACCGCGCACACGCCCGCCCACAGCGCCGCCGTCCCCGTACGTGCCCTCATCGACATCCCCTGTTCGTGCTGCCCGTTCCCCGTTCACGCCCAGCGTGCCGCGCCGGCCAACCCCTTGCCCAACCGGCTACCACCCGAATAGTTGCGGGGGTTAGCCCCCCAGGTCAGGTGACGGAGCTGGAGGCGCGCACCATGAAGAACGACGGCAACCCGCTCGGTCCGACGAACGTGCGTGGAGAGCACGGGCATCGGCGGCCGCATCCTTCCGTTCGCCGTCCACGCGGTGCCGACGGTGACCGTCAGGCGAGCGCCGCCTTCGTCAGTACCCCGGCCGCCTTCCCGTCCACCAGCACCACCACCGCCGCGTGCCCGCCCGCCAGCGCGGCCCGCGCCTCGGCGGCCGGCTGCCCGACCCCGACCGTCGGCAGGGCCGGCCCGAGCAGCGGGCGCACCGGGCCGTCGGGCTTGGCGCCGCCGTCCGCGAGGGCCGCCCGGAGCACCTCCCAGGACACCGAGCCGAGCACCTCCGCCTCGGCCACCCCGTACGGCCGCGCCGCCCGCGGCAGCACCGCCGGGGCGACCCCGCCCGGCACGGCCCGCAGGGCCTCCAGCGCCTCGCCGACGGTCGCGTCCGCGCCGACCGTCACCAGCGGGCCGGCCCCCTCCAGGGCCGCCCGCAGCTCGCCCTCCCCCGGCTCCTCCAGGAAGCCCAGGCGCCGCATCCACCCGTCGTTGTGGACCTTGGACAGGTAGGACCGGCCGGAGTCCGGCAGCAGCACCACGACCAGGTCGTCCGGTCCCAGCCCGCGCGCCACCCGCAGCGCCGCCGCCACCGCCGTCCCGGACGAGGGGCCGGCCAGGATGCCCTCCTCGCGCGCGAGCCGGCGGGCCGTCAGCAGCGACTCGCGGTCCGGGACGCGCTCGAACCGGTCGATCACCTCCGAGCGGTAGGCCTGCGGCCAGCGGTCCTCGACCGTCTCGGGGTGGAGGAAGTGGCCGATGCTCTCGACGAACCACGGGCTGCCGTCGCCGCCCCCGTACGACGAGGACTCGGGATCCGCGCCGACGACCGTCACCGCACCGCCGGAGGCCTGCTTGAGGTACCCGCCGGTGCCGGTGACGGTGCCTCCGGTGCCCACGCCCGCGACGAAGTGGGTGACCCGGCCCCCGGTCTGCTCCCAGATCTCGGGGCCGGTGGTCCGCACATGGGCGTCCGGATTGGCCAGGTTGTCGTACTGGTTGGCGAGCCAGGCACCGGGGATCTCCTCGGTGAGCCGCCGGACCACGTTGAACAGGTGCCGCGGGTCCTCCTGCGGCACGGAGGTCGTCGCGAGCACCACCTCGGCCCCGTACGCCCGCAGGATGTCCGCCTTCTCGGGCGCCGACTTGTCCGACACCCCGGCGATCACCCGGTACCCCCGCCGGCGGCCCACGATGGCGAGCCCGATGCCGGTGTTGCCGGACGTCGCCTCGATGATCGTCCCGCCGGGCGCCAGGAGCCCGTCCCGCTCGGCGGCCAGGATCATCGACAGCGCGGCACGGTCCTTGACGCTCCCGCCGATGTTGAGGAACTCGGCCTTGGCGTAGATCGGCGCGGCGATCCCGGCCCCCAGCCGCGCGAGGCGGAACAGCGGCGTCCCGCCGATCGCGTCGAGGACGGACTCGTGCACTGCGGTCATCGGGCGCTCCTTCATCCGGGTCAACGTGCAACCGGGTCAACGTGTGCAGACATGTCCGAGCCTGCCCACGCCTGCGCCCCGGTAGACGGGTCCGGGGCGAGGTCGGTCACATGTCTCCCCAGACGGTGAAGAAGAGCACGATGGGGACCACGCTCAGCAGGACGCCGATCGCCTTGCCGATCGGGCCGCCGTTCTTCCGGCCCGCGAGGAGCAGCACGAAGCCGGACGGGAAGAAGCCCACGAGGATGGGCAGCGGCATCATCAGCCACGGCAGCGAGACCACGAGCTCCAGGCCGAACTGCAGCCAACCGACGACGAGACAGGCCACGCGAAAACCCCAGCGCCCGGGCACCGCCAGGGGAATCAGGGTGCTGAAGCCGGCCAGGCACCACCGGGTGAGCGTCTCCCCGTCGGCTCCTGCGTGACCCGTCGCGTACGTGACGGCGTAGACCAGCCACGAGGCACCGGCACAGGCGGCGAGCCCCCACGGCCGAGGCTCGGCGTAGTGCTGCGCGAAGGATCGCATCATCATCCACCCCCAGGATGCTTTGAACGCGTTCAAGGTGCTTGAACGCGTTCAAAATAGCACCGCCGTCCACCCCGCGAAGACCCACCCCCTCACGGGCGGACGACCCTCGCGCGACCCCGCCCGACCAGGTGTCCGAGCGATCCGTGAGACTGGCCAGCGCAAGGACCGGCCATCGCACCACCTCGGGGGAGACATGCACGACCCGCTCGACGGGCTCGACGACATCGACTGGGCCGCGTTGAACCACGCCTACGGACCCGCCACCGACGTCCCCGGCCTGCTGCGCGACCTCACATCACCGGATCCGGCCGAGCGCGACCACGCGCTGGACGCCCTGTACGGAGGGGTCCACCACCAGGGCGACGTGTACGACTCCACCCTCGCCTGCCTGCCGTTCCTCTGTGCGCTCGCCGCCGCTCCGGCCGTCGCCGACCGAGGCTCCCTGCTCACCCTGCTCGACAGCATCGGCGAGAGCGCCGCCCGGCGCGCCGAACTGGCCGATCACCTCCCCGACCCGCAGGCCGTCGTCACCAGGGCGCAGGAGACCGGCTGTTGGGGCGACGACCTGGAGCTCGCGTACGGCCTGCTGGCGCGCGAAGCGCTGGAACAGCGGCTGCCCGGCCTGACCGCACTGCTGGCCGACGCCGAACCGGACGTGCGCGCGGCAGCCGCCGTCCTCCTGGCAGGCCGCCACACCCGACCCGCAACCGTCCTGGACCTCATCACCACGCCGGCCGCCGCCGAGGAGCACGATCCGACGGTCCGCCACGCCCACGTCATCGCCCTGAGCACCCTGGCCGGGCGGCTGAGCGACGACCCGCCGCAGCAACTGCGGGCCACGCGGGCGCTGGCCGGGCTCGCCGAGCCCGGCCAGGACCCGGCGACGGAACTGGCCGCGCTCGCCGCCCTCGCCCGCCACACCCCGCAGCACCTGCCCGAGGGCCTCGCGGACCGGGCGACGGCCGCCCTGGACCGCGCCCGGCAGCACCCCACCGCATCACCCGGCGAGCCCCGCCCCGAAACCGGCACCCTCCTCTCGCACCTGCGCACCCTGCAGACCGCGTCCTTCACCGAGGACACCGACGAACTCGTCGCCGAAGCACTCGACGACCTCATCGACGCCCTCGGCGACCGGGTGGCGGAACGTCACCGGCTCGTGCTCCACACACTGCGCCACGGAGACCCGCACAGCCCGCAGGCCGCCGTCGACCGGGCGGGCGACCTGCACAGCGGATGGCGCGTCCCCGACGCGGACGCCGCACGGACCGCCGAAGCGCTGGGCCGGCTCCTCCGCGGCTCCGACCCGCAACTCGCCGCAGCAGCGGCCCAGGAGCTGCGCCTCGGCCGGTTCCCGCTCTCTCCCGACCTGCTCGACACCGCCGCCACGATCGCCGACGACGGCCGGTACCGCACCGGCTGGGGCTGGGAGCGCTACCTGCCCGGCCAGTGCATCCAACTCCTCGCCGCCGCGGGCGACGAACGGGCCGTCGGCCTCCTCGCGCCGCTGCTCGCCGGCCGCTCCGTCCCCGAGGACCTGGCGCTCTACTGCCGCCAACTTCGCCCGCACGCCCACGAGATGCTCTCCGCACTGCTCTCCCGGGCGCACCCCGCGACCGAGCGCTGCGAGGTGGACGGCGTCATCGACGACACCGCCCTGGCCGAAGTCGGCCGGCTCCTCGCCGCCATGGCCGCCACCGGCCACCCGCGGGCGCACGTGGTGATCGGCCCGGTGCTTGCCGCGTGCCTCGACCTCACCCGGGACACCACCGGCTCGCTGCACCACGGCCTCCGCACGGTCCTGTCCGACCCCGAGGGCCTCGGCCTCGACGCCGAGGACGCCCTGCCCGTCCTGCGCGAACTGCTCGGCGACCCGTACCCCGTCACCCGGGTCGACGCCGCCCGCGCGCTGTGGCACGCCGGACAGGACCCCGCCGAGATCCTGCCCGTGCTCGACGCCCTGATCGCGGACACCGACGACTGGTTCCCGCGCTTCCACGCCCTCGAACTGGCCGCCGTGATGGGCCCGGACGCCGCCCCGCTCGAGGACCGCATCCGTACCGCCCTCGCCGCCGAACTCGCCATCGAGGAGCACGACCGAACCCTCGTCCGCCTCCTCCTCGCCGCCCGGGCCACCGGACCTGCGGAATCCCATGCCCGGCCCGACGACGGCCTGCTGCGCACCCTGTGGACGCGCAGTCGCCCCGTCCGCCCGCTCATCGCGGCGGCACTGCGGCGCGAGCAGGCCGAGCGCGACCTCCCGGACGGCTTCCCGGAACTGCTGCACGCCGAACTCGCCGACCCCCGCCGCGTCGACAACAACGGCGACCACAGCCGCGGGACGCGGTACGACACCGACGCCGACGACCGCTTCCGCGCCGACTGCCGGGCCCTGCTCGCGGAGCAGCCGGACTGATCGCCGGCCGGCGGCGGCTCCGCGGTGACGATGTGACGATGTGACGGTGAAGGCGAGCGCACGAGCCCCGGATTCCCGGATTCCCGGACGGCGAGGACACGGCCGTCCGTTTCCGGGATGCTGAAGTCCCCCGAGCTGAAGTCCCCCGAGCCTAGGGAGAAGAGACCATGGAGAAGTTCGTCCCGAAGTTCCAGGGCGCTCCCTGGCCCGACGGCGCGCGCGTCCTGCACGTCTACGCCGTCCCCGACCAGGCGGCCCACCCCCCGCTGGCCCGCCTGGTGGCCGAGTGCCACGAGGCGATGCGCCCGTTCCCGATCACCCCGCTCGTCGACGGCACGCTGCACTGCACCGTCGAGATGGTCGCCGACACCACGGCCGACAAGATCACCGCGGACGAGCGCGACGATCTCCTCGCCACCCTGCACGAGCACCTGGCCACGGCCGGTCCGCTGGAGGTCGTCGTCGGCTCCCCGATCGCCAACCGGGCCGGCGCCTTCCTGGATGTGTCCCCCGACGACGGCCTCGTCGACCTGCGCGAGCGCGTCCGCGACGCCATCCGGGAGGTGCGCGGCCCCGGCGCCCTGCTCCACAACGGCGGCAGGCCCCACATCTCCCTCGGCTACGCCTGGGCCGAGGCCTCCTCGGACGCCCTGCAGACCGCACTCCGCCGGATCTCCCCGAGCCACGTCCCCGTCCGCTTCACCGGGCTCCACCTGCTCGACGTCCTCTTCGAGCAGCGTCCCCGCCCGCAGGGCGAGACGGCCTGGGAACTGTCCTGGGAGACGGTCGGGACCGTGGCGTTCCCCGACCGTCGCTCGACCGCCTGACCCGTCCGCCTCGTCGGCCGGCCGTTCGAGTCCGGCCGGGGGCTGGAGGTCATCGTGGCCGGAGAACATGGCGCGGTCCGTGGAGGTGGCCAGGACGAGCCCAGGCGAACTGGCCGGCGAGCAGCCGTGAACTGCTTGTATACCCTCTGGCTCGACGGCAAGGCGACCCGCGCCTCCTGGGGCGGGTCGCGCCGCCAACTCACCAACCGCACCCGCCTCCTGGAGAACCCGGCATGACCTGGACCGAGCACACCGTGGTACGCGATGGCGTCCGCATCTCCTGCCGCGACTGGAGCGGTTCCGGAGCCCCGGTGCTCCTGCTGCACGGACTGGCCGGCCACGCGGGCGAATGGGACACCATCGCCCGGAGCCTGAGCCCCCGCCACCGGGTCGTCGCCGTGGACCAGCGCGGCCACGGCGCCAGCACGCGCCGCCCCGGAGACGTCTCCCGCGCCGCGTACGTCGCCGACGTCGCCGCTGTCGTCGAACAGCTCGACCTGCACCGCCCGGTCCTGGTGGGGCAGTCGCTGGGCGGCCACACCGCCATGCTCACCGCCGCCGCGCACCCCGACCTCCCGGGCGGCCTCGTCCTCGTCGAGGCGGGAGCCGGCGGCCCGAGCCCGGACGTCCCCGCCGAGATCGGCGCGGCGCTGGAGGCGTGGCCGAGGCCCTTCCCGTCACACCGCGCGGCGGTCGAGTTCTTCGGGGGCGGCGCGGTCGGCGAGGCCTGGGCGGACGGGCTGGAGGAACGGGACGGCGGCTGGTGGCCGCGCTTCGACCGGGACGTGACGGTCGAAGCGCTGGCGGAGAACGCCCGGCGCGCCTTCTGGGACGAGTGGACGGGCATCACCTGCCCGACACTGGTCGTCCTGGGCCAATCGGGCATCATCCCCCGGGACGAGACGGAGGCCATGCTCCAACGCCGCCCCGAGACGGTGGCCATGAGCGTCCCCGCAGCGGGCCACGACGTCCACCTGGAACAGCCCGAGACCCTGTGCCGGGCACTGCACGAGTTCCTCGAACAGGTCGCCGCGGGGACGATCGACCGATGACCGGCCCCGTGGACCGTGACCGCACCCTTGAGGAGCTGATGATCGGACAGGACGTCGGCCTGGCTCATCTCCTGCCACTCGCATGGGAGGTGCTGCGGGACGACCCGATGGCGGAGGGCGACATGTATGCGGGCGATCTGCTGAACACAGTGCTGACCAGGAGCCCGGCAGTCTGGAGCGAGACGCCCGGGCTCGCGCAGGAGCTCGGAGCGATCGTCTCGGAGTCGAGCGACCTGCCGCCGGACCTGGTGCAGAAGGCGAGGGGGTTCCTGGGCCGGTAGGAGCCCGCTGCGGCCCCGCCTACAAGTCCGCCAGGAACTCGGCCAACGACGGCGCGACCAGGCGACCACCGGGGTGGCCGGCCTCTTGGAGCAGGATCTCGCCGGTGGCGTTGTCGAGGGCGAAGGACAGGTCGGAGTAGGTGCCGGCGACGGGGAACGTGATGACACCGCCGAACTCCGCCGCCTGCCGCCGCGCGAGTTCGGCCAGACCGCGCACGGTGCGCTGGAGTTCCGCTTCGTTCCACAGCGTGCGGAGCGACACCGATTCACCGGAGTGCTCCAACCCGTCCACCGGGCCGCACCAGAGGCTGCCGTAGAACGCTGTCACGTCCGGATGCAGCACCCCGCCGATGGCGGCGACTGCGGCCTCAAGACCGGCGAAGTCGGGGGCCCGGTCCATTGGCACAGGCTTCCACCGGATCATGCCGTCGGGGTCGGGCTCCCCCAGCTGACAGGGCGACTGCCACTCGGGGTCGTACTCCACGACGTTCAGACCGGCTCGATCAAGACCCGGCCAGAGTCCGTCGAGAAGCAGGGCGGCGAGCCCGGTCCGCGTATCGTGCCCGGTCAAGTGAACTCCCCGTCAACGCTCTGGTCTGCACTCGGCACGTGGCACGCTACCGGGCCGGTACGACCACGGGCGCTCGGGGTGAGTGACCCTCAGTAGATCCCGGAGAACCGGTCCCACCAGGTCGGCCGCGTCACGTGGCTGGAGAGCGGGCTCGGTCCTCGGTAGTCGGTCTCGATGAGCTCCTCGGGGATCACCACGTACTGGAGGTCTGCCAACGCCCGGCAGACGGTCGCAGAGGTCGGCGGCGTCCAATTCCGCCTCGGTCGACGTCATCCGCACATTTTGTCGCAACGGCCGTATCCGGATCCACCCGGTTCGCCCCGCGCCGGGAGGCGGTGAGTGGCGGGCCCGTCGATACTGGGCGGGACCCCGAGGAGGAGATCGTGGACTACGGTTTCGGCGTCCGGCTCGGCCGGCCGTTCGCGGAGGCGGTGGAGGCCGTCACGGCCGCGCTCAAGGAGCAGGGCTTCGGTGTCCTGACCACCATCGACATCCGGGCGACCCTCCGGGAGAAGATCGGCGAGGAGGTCGAGGACTACGTGATCCTCGGTGCCTGCAACCCCTCCCTCGCCCACCGCGCGCTCCGGGCCGACCGGCGGATCGGGCTGCTGCTCCCGTGCAACGTGGTCGTCCGGGCGGACGGTGACGGCGCCGTCGTCGAGGCCGTCGATCCCCAGGTGCTGGTCGCGCTCGCGGGGTCGGACGGTGGGCTCGACGAGGTCGCGGACGAGGCCGGGCGGCGGCTGCGGGCCGCGCTCGGCTCGCTGCGGGACTGAGGGTGCCGGCCGTGAACGCACCCGTCGTCGTCGGATTCGACGGTTCGCCCGAAAGCCTCGCGGCCACCGAATGGGCCGTCCGCGAGGCGCAGCGCCGCCGGTGTCCGCTCACACTCCTCCAGGCCTGGCCCGGGCCGCATCGGGATGTGGCGGGACGGGACGAGACCTTCCGCCGCGCACAGGAGCAACTCGCCTCCCGGGAAGCGGAATTGAGCGAGATGACACCCGGGGTGGCGGTGACCGCGTCGCCGGTGTCGGGTGACCCCGTCGAGGCGTTGGAGGAGGCCGGCCGAACCGCCGCCCTGCTCGCGCTCGGCTCGCACGGCCTCGGCACCATCCGCGGGTACCTGACCGGCTCGGTGAGCCAGGAGGTGCTGCGCCGGGCGGCCTGTCCGGTGGTGCTCGTCCGCGCGCAGGCCCCGGGCGCACAGGGAGGCGAGTCGGACGGTCCCGTGGTCGTCGGGCTCGACCTGGCGCACCCTGCGGAGGACGTGCTGGCGTTCGCCTTCGAGGCCGCCGCCGTCCGCTCGGCGCCGCTGCGGGTCGTCCACGTGTGGTCCCCGCCGGCCGGGACCGAGTACATGTCGTACGGCGCCATCGGCGGGCTGGAGGGCGAGATCTCCAGCGTCGAGTGGAACGGGCTCGCCAAGGCCGTGGAGGTCTGGCGGGCCCGTCACCCCGGGGTGAGCGTGACCGCCGACCTGGTCCGGGGCAAGGCGGCCGTCGAGCTCGTGGACGCGGCGGCGACGGCCAGGCTGCTCGTCGTGGGCCGCCGCACCCGGCACACGCCCCTGCGCCACCACCACCTGGGGCCCGTCGCGCACGCCGTGGTCCACCACGTCCACTGCCCGGTCGCCGTCGTCCCGTACGGCTGACCCGGCCGGCGCCCGTCACCCGGGTGGCAGGCCGTACTGGCGCCGGCAGGGGACGGCACGCACGGTGGACGAGGGGCTTCAACGGTTCACAGGACGGTGACGGTACAGGTGGCGACACAGATGAACGCGCACGATTCCGCTCCCCGCGTCGTGGTCGGCGTCGACGGCTCGCCGTCGTCGCACGCCGCGCTGCGCTGGGCCCTCCGGCACGCCACCCTGATCGGCGGCGTCGTGGACGCGGTGGGCGCCTGGGAGCCGCCGAGCCACATCGGCTGGTCGGCGCCCGTGGTCGACCACTCCTTCGACCGGGAGGTGGCCGAGAAGCGGTTCGCCGACGAGCTCGACCGCGTACTCGGCGACCGGGTGCTCGGCGAGGGCCGGACGGTGGAGGTGCGGCGGACGATGGTGATGGGCGACCCGTCCGACGTGCTCCTGAACGCCTCCCGGGGCGCCGAGCTGCTCGTGGTGGGCAGCCACGGCCGCAGCGGCTTCAGCCGCGCCCTGCTCGGCTCGGTCAGCACGCGCGTGACGCAGCACGCCACGTGCCCGGTGGTCGTCGCCCGCGCGCACTGACGGGTCTCGGGGCTCCACCGTTGCCGTGCGGCGGGCCCGCCCGACCAGGGCCTCGCCTCGGAGCAGCCGGTCGGGTCGCGTGCGATCAGTCGGTGTGGTTCGGCCAGTGCGGATCGGTCCACCGGGCGGGCCCGGTGAGGCCGATCAGCCGCAGGCGGTGGAGCAGGTCGTCCGGGGCGCCGATGGCGCTCAGCCGGGCAGGGGCGTGGCGGGTGAGCCAGGCGGTGAGGACGGCCACCATGCCGTCCTTGTCGTCGTGCCAGGTCCACCAGGGCAACTCGTCGGCGAGCAGGTCGTCGCCCCACTCGTCGACGGCCTCCGCGAGGCGACGACCGGCCGCCGGGTGGTCCAGCGCCTCCCAGACGTCGAGCCAGGGGCTCAGTTCGCCGGACGCCTCGACGCACAGGACGAGGGTCCGGGGCGCGTACGCGGCGGGGTCGGGGGTGACGAGGGTGTGGGCCCAGAACGCGTGCAGGAACTCCCGTACAGCCGCGGCCTGTTCCGGGGGCCACACCTGCCAGTCCGCGCGGGCGAGGACAACCCCGATCTCGTCCCGGTACCGGTACGACTCGGACCGGCTGTCGACGACGGCACCCGCGAGCTGGGGCAGGACGCGGCGAAGCACGGCTCCGGGGTCGCCCCACCCGGGGATGTGCCAACTCCGCCGGAGGAGGTCGGGATCGAGCATCACCCCGGGCACCTTGAGGAGGGCGAGCTCCTCGGCGCTGCCCCAGTGACACTCGCAGTTGTGCTCGTCGGGGGGCGCGACCGCGCCGCGGAAGGCGTCGGCGAGGCCCTCCAAGGCGGCGTCGAGGCGCAGCCTCGCCCGGTGGACGTGCATGTCGGTCATGGGCGTTCGCCTTCGGGGACTCCGCCGGCCTGCGCCTGGCGAAGATCGCCACGCTACCAGCCGGCAAGCGGCCCTCTCCCGGCGGGCTCACCATCTCCCGGCCTGGGAGCGGACCTTGGGCAGGGCCCACGGTTCCACCGCGCCCGTGACCAGGTCGGCCAGGAACTGGACGGCTCCGCCGGTGTAGTGCCACCAGACGGAACTCCGGGAGGCGACCGTGACCGTCCATTCCTCCGGCCCGGCCGGGTCGGTGGTCCACAGGAAGAGGTCGCCCTGATGGGAACCCGCCCACGGCAGCAAGCCGCCGGGGGCGGGGTACGGGTGGAGCGGGACGTCCAGATCGGCTTCCGCGCACCACTCGTCGACGATTTCCAGCGTCTCGCGCAGGCCCTCCACCCAGCGGCGCTCACCGCCCGGCTCCGGACCGCCCAGGCCGAGGAAGTCCCCGAGGACGAAGGACGGGTAGCGCTCACAGAGGAGCCTGAAATCCGCCGGCAGGCCTACACCCAGGTCGGCCTCCACGAGCCGCCAGTCGATGCTCCTCGGCTCCGGCAGGCGCAGCCGCGCCAGGTCAGGGACCGCCCGCTCCAGAGCGGCGAGAGCCTCGGAGGGGTCGGTCAGCTGTCGGAGCGGGGCCTGCGTGCCGGCGAGATCGTCCATGCGACCAGGATCCCAGGAGCACGACTCGCCGAGGCCGAGGGCCCGTAACACCGCTGCCGCCACCACCGGTTCGGGAACGATCGACATCCTGCCTCCGTCGATCACCGGAGCAGTGAAGGCCGTGACCGGCAACGGCTGATGCACGCGGAACACCGGTCCGCCGACGGGACGGCCTCCGGCGCGTCGTGGCGCGGGCTAGAACGAGGCCCTCACCGACTCGTCGACGCGGCCCACGGCCTCCTGTTGGAACCTCTGGTCGTAGGCCCGGCGGATCTCCTCCACCGCGGCGCCCGCCGTCCGCGCGGCGGGCAGCGGGTACAACAGCGTGACCAGGTAGGACCGTTCGTGCTCGATGACGCCGTGGCGGTCGCGGTACTGGCCCCGCCCGTCCTCGATGGTCAGGCCGTCCGGGAAGCGCGGCGTGATCTCCGAGTCGACGAAGGCCTGGAACTCCTGCTCCGTGACGGCGGGACCGCCGTCGGGGCGCTCGGTGCCGAAGAACAGCTCGGTGCGGGTGTACGGATCGTGCGGTGCGACCGGCGCACCGGCCGCGCCGGCGACGGGGGCGAGGGTCGCACCCGTCACCAGCAGGGCGGCACCGGCGACCACGCCGGCCCAGGTGTTGGTCTTCATGCCGTGGTCAACGCCCGGCCGGGAGGCGCGTTGCGCCGGTTCAGCCGTACGAGCGGTGACCGGCCGCCGGGACGGGCCCGTTCGCGCGAAGCCGCCCACCTGCATGCTGGACGGCACGGCAACGGGATCAGCTCCGGGCCACCCGCAGCGCCCAGAGCACCAGCGGCACCTGCAGCGGGAGCCGGGCGACGGCGGCGGTGCGCAGCGGCGCCGGGCGGGTGCGCCAGTCGCGGGCCATCTGCACGTTGGCGGGGAGCACCGCGACGAACAGCCCGGCGGCGGCCAGTGCACCGGCGCGGCGGGTGCGCGGGTACGCAACGGCGGCGCCGACGGCGAGCTCTGCCAGGCCGCTCAGGTGGGTCCAGGTCCGGGGGCTGCCGGGCAGGGCACGCGGGACGATCGCGTCGAACGGGCGCGGGGCGGCGAAGTGCGCCACCCCGGCGCCCAGCAGCAGTCCGCTCAACAGGCGGGCGGATCGGGCGGATCTGTCGGCGGGCATGCTGCTCCTCGGGGTGCTCGTCGGCGGGCCCCGGGCGGGGAAGGCCTCCCGGGGCTACCGGAGAGTAACCCCGACGGGGCTGCGGGCGGAACTCCCTGTCGAGGCCCGCCCGGCCTCACGTGAACGACAGCAGCATGACCGGCGCGCCGCTCGGGTGCGCGGACCCGCCCGCCGGTTCGACCGTCACTCCGACGCCCGTCGCCCCGCCCAGCGGCCCGGACAGCACCAGCGAACCGTCGCCGCCCGGCAGCAGCCCCGCGGGGCGCATCGTCCCGGCGTCGTCGAACCACAGCTCGTACGTCCTGCCCGCGGCCGGGGCGGGCATGCCGGTGGCGAGGAAGGCCGCCTGGCCGCGACCGTGCGACCACACGACGGTGCCCACGCCCGCCCCGCCGGCCACCGTCCCACTGGCTGTACGGGCATCGGGTGCCGCGAGGAGGTCCGCGAACCGGTTCTGCTGCTGCTGGACGGCGGCGGCCCGCGCCCGTGCCTGGTCTGCCTCCCGGTGCTGCTGGACGGCCAGACCGCCGGCCCCGGCCGCGACGGCCAGGCACGCGGCGAGCGCCAGCTTCGGCCAGGCGCGGCGCAGCCGGCCCGGCCCGGGGCCCGCCGGCTGGACGGGGGCGGTCCGCGGGGCCTCCTGCCGGATGGCGGGCAGCGCGGCCATCACCCGCGCCTTCATGGCCCCCGGCGGCACCACGGACTCCGCCGCCCCGAGCCTGGCCAGGGTCGCGGCGAACTCGGCCACCTCCTGGGCGCAGGCCGGGCAGTCGGCCAGGTGCCGCTCGAACGCCGAGCTCTCGGCCGGGTCCAGCGCGTGCGCGGCGTACGCGCCCGTCAGCGTGTGCAGGTCGGCGACGCTCATGCGCCCACCTCGCTTCGCTCGGCAGCCGCTTCGCGCAACGCGCACCATCCAACGATTCGCTCGCTCCGCTCACTCATGCGCCCACCTCACTCCGCCCGGCAGCCGCTTCGCGCAACGCGCACCATCCAACGATTCGCTCGCTCCGCTCACTCATGCGCCCACCTCGCTTCGCCCGGCAGCCGCTTCGCGCAACGCGCACCATCCAACGATTCGCTCGCTCATGCGCCCACCCCCAGGCAGTCGCGCAGGCGGATGAGCCCGTCGCGCACGCGGGTCTTGATCGTGCCCAGCGGCACGCCGAGCACCTCGGCGACCTGCGGGTAAGTGAAGCCGCGGTAGTACGCCAGCGTCAACGACTCGCGCTGCAGTTCGGTCAGCACGCGCATGCACCGTCGCACCTGCTCGCGTTCCAGCCGGCCCTCGACCTGCTCCGCGACCTCGTCGAACACCGGGGCGTGGGCGGCGGCCGCGGCCCGCCGGTCGCGGTCGGCGGCGGCCTGCGCGGCGCGGACCCGGTCCACCGCGCGGCGGTGCGCGATGGTCAGCACCCACGGCATCACCGCGCCGCGTTCGGCCCGGTAGCGGGCGGCGGTGCGCCACACCTCGAACAGCACCTCCTGGGCGACCTCCTCGGACTGCGCCGGGTCCCGCAGGACGCGGCGCACCAGGCCCAGCACCGGCCCGGCCACCGCGTCGTACAGGTGCGAGAACGCGTCCTGGTCCCCGCGCGCGACCCGCGCGACCAGCTCCCCGAGGTCCGGTCCTGGCCGTCCCGGCCCGGACAGGTGCACGACGGCGCTCATCCGGCCGCGCCCCGGTGACGGCGGGCGGGCGGCGAGCCCAACGGGCGGACGGCAGGCATGGTGGACCTCCCAGGGGCCCCGCCGGAGACGGGCCCGGCAGGGCGGAGCGGAACGGACTGGCACCCGTCCTTCGAGGCTGGCACGCGACCGGATTGGCCCGCATCCGAGGGCGCCGCCGCCTGTGCGGGGTTGTACGGAATTCGTGACTCCACACGCCGCTTCGGCCAGCCTTGAGGCGGAACACCACGGGCGCGGCCGGGCCCGGCCGAGGCGACCCGTCGCACGCACCAAGTCCTGGGGCCCGCCCGTGGGTTCCCGATACGAGAAGCACGGACCGACCACCTCCCATGCCGAAGGAGCCCCTGTGAAACTCCGTCTCACCGCGTCGGCCGGGGTGCTGGCGCTCACCGCGACCGTCACCCTGTTCGCCGCCGGCACCGCCTCGGCCGACAACGGCGGCTGCCGGGCCCCGTACTACGCGGACGGCGTGCTGACCCAGTCCTGCATCAGCTCGGAGGGCGGACGCAACATCCGGGCCGCCGCCTACACCATGGACCAGGTGCACAACACCATCGACCTGTGCGTCAAGATCGTCGACGGCGCCGGGAACCAGTACGGCGGCACGGCGTGCAGCCGGCAGGACGCCTACTACGGCTCGGTGAACGGCTACCTGACCACGGTGCCTCCGGGCAGGTACTACGCCGTGGCGTGGTTCACCGCTCCCGGTTACTACTACGCCGGCGAGTCCCCCGCGATCGACGTCTCCTGAGCAACGGGACGTCCCCCGAGCACGGGCACCGGCATCCACGGGGGTGACGTCGGCGCCCGCCCGGCCCGCCCTGCGCCGCTGCCCGGCGCGGGGCGGGCCTGTGTTCATCCGTTCGGGTGATCGATGGGCCACGGCGTGTGATGCGTACGCGTCGGGGAAGGGACGGGAACGTCCCAACGTGCCCGCCCTGGGCGGGACTTCCGATGATGACCTGATGGAGACGAACCCATGACCGACAGCCAGACCGTCACGTCCTCAGCCATCCGAGGCGGGAGCCCGGACTCGGCAGTCGACCGCGTCGCCGACTTCTACGGCGCCTACATCGACGCCGTGTCCGACGGCACGGACGACCTGTCCGACGAACTCCGCGCCCACTACCTCACCGAGGACTTCCGCCGGCGCCTGGCCGCCTGGGAGGAGGCCAACCACGCCGACGGCGTCCTGCGCGCCCAGGACGTCCCCACCCGCTGGGAGGTCCGCTACCACGACTCCGGCGCCGGCCACCTGTTCACGACCGTCACCCTCACCTGGGGCACCGGCCCGGACGCCGGCCACACCCGGCTGGCCGTGCAGAGCGACCTGAGCACCAAGCTGATCTCGGACATCGAGGACGGACCGGCGGGTTCCTGAACGACACCCCCGGGCAGTCCTGGTCTCCGGGCCAGGGCCGGCCGGGTGTGCGGCACGCGTCCGGCCCGTAAGCGGCCAGCTCACGGGCCGGACTTCGGTCACGTGGTGTGGGGGCCCCGGGCCGGGCCCGGGGTGTCGACGGACTCCCGCGCGTCCGGGCGGCGCCCTGCCGCGTCCCCCACGGATATGCGCGGAAGGGCGTACGGATGCTCGTCCCGCAGGTAGCCGATGAGGTGCTCGCGCAGGGCGCAGCGGAGCGCGAACGCGTCGTCGGCGTCGGCCGCCGTCGCCAGCGCGCGGACGACGATCGTGGTGGGGGTGGTGTCGACCACCTGCAGGGCGCTGCCCTGGCCGTCCCACAGGTCGCTCTTGGCCAGGAAGTCGTCGAACTCCTGCCGCAGCAGCCCCACCGGGGTGTGGTGGTCGAGGTGGAGCAGCGCCGTGCCGGTGATCCGGCTGGAGCGGCGGGACCAGTTCTCGAACGGGCGGCCGACGAAGTAGGACATCGGCATCACCAGCCGTCGCTGGTCCCAGGTCTCGATCACCACGGCCGTCAGCGTGATCTCCTCCACCTTCCCCCACTCCCCGGCCACCACGACGACGCCCCCGATGCGCGCCAGGTCGCCGAAGGCCATCTGCACCCCGGCGAAGACGTTGGCGAGCGTGCTCTGCGCCGCCACGCCCGCCGCCACGCCGACCAGGCCGGCGGAGGCCAGCAGGCTCGTGCCGACGCCGCGGACCTCCGGGAAGGTCATCAGGACGGCACCCAGCGTCGCGACGGCGACGATCGCCTGGCAGATCCGGCCGAGCAGGCCGACCTGGGTCCGGGCGCGCCCGGCCCACACCGGGTCGCGCCGGTGGACGGCGATCCTGAGGGCGCCCTCGGCGACGAGCGCGACGAGGCGGCCGCACAGCCATCCGCCGGAGGCGATCGCGAGGATCACCGCCAGGTGCCGCAGCCCGGCGCGGGCGGCGGGCGGCGCGGCGATCCACGGCTGCGCGGCGGCGAGCACGAGGGACGCCGTCAGTGCCAGGACCGGCCGGCGGCAGCGGCGCACCAGGAGCGGCACGCCGGCCGGGCCCCCGGGGAGCGCCAGCCGCCGCGCCGCCGCCTGCGCCACCCGGTCGAGGCCGTAGGTGACGACGGCGGCGGCGATGCCGACGACGGCGAGGCGGAGCAGGCTCCACCACATGTGCCGGTCTCCTTTCCGCGGCGACGGGGTTCGAGCGGGCCGAACGGCTGGTTCAGTCGGGCGGCTCGGGCGGTTCCGGGTGGCCCGGCTGCGGCCCGGCCGGTTCGGGCGGGGGCCACAGGGGGTCCGGATCCGGGAGCGGGTCGGGCGGGGGCTCGGGCGTGCCCGGCGACGGCGGAGGGTCGGGCACCAGGGGCGGGCCGGGCGGCCGGGTCGGATCCGGCGGCGCCAGGGGCTCCGGCGGGAGCGGCGGCGGTGGCGGGAGGCCGGGCTCGGCGGGGGTGAAGGCCATGGGTGACGTCTCCTCTCCAGCGGGGGACCGATCGATTCGGTGCGGTCAGGCGGCCAGCAGGTCCTTCAGCTCCCGGTCCCAGTCGATCCGGGTGTGTTCGAGCCCGGGCGGCACTATCCGGGCGGTGGCGGCCAGGAACCGGGCGACGGCGTCGGCGGAGGCGGCGAGCAGGGCGACGCCCTCGTCGTCGGCGAGCGCGATCAGCACGTAGGCGTCGTCGAACGGGGCCACGTGGACGTCGCCCTCCCCCGCGGGCCCGTGGAGGCCGGCGACGAGCAGGTCGCGCGAGAGCGTCCACGTGGCGTCCGGCTGGAAGTCCGCGAAGTCCAGCGCCACCGCGTGCGGTTCGTCGGACCGGTAGGACCAGCCGACCTCCAGGAGCCGGCTGCGTTCGTCGCCGGTCATCAGTCGCATGGTGATCCGGGCGGCAAGACGTTCCATGGGCGTTTCCCCTTTCCCGGGTTCCTCGGGCCGGGACGACCGCCGGCTGTCCCGGCCCGTGTGTGTGGTGTCCGGCGGTCCGGCGCGTCCGCCGTGACCGCTCGGCTGCCCCGGTTGCCGCGGTTCATGCCACCGGATCGGAGAACCGCCCGGGACACCCGAAGATCCGCCGCCGAGAATCCGCCGCCGAAGATCCGCTGTCGAGGATCCGCAGTCCCCGGCCGTTCACGCGATCCTCACACCGGCCACCGGCATGGATCCGGACTCGGCGGGTACCCGGGGACGGACCGTACGCCGAGGGGAAAGGACCGACATGGCCACGACCAGTGACGAACTCCTCCACCGCGCGACAGGCCGGGCTCCGGACGAGGCCCCGGCGGTCGGGGCGCCCAGAGACCCTCGCGCCGCCACCCCCGCGCTGGACTCCCCCGCAGTGGACTCCCCCGCACTGGACTCTCGCGGACTCGACGGCATCCCCGGGCTGGACGGCATCGACGACCCCCGGCACGTCGCGCCCGCCGACGCGCGCGAGCTGACGCGGGTGCTGCTGGTCCGGCTGGCGGCGCTGGAGGAGGGCACCCGCGAGTACTCCTACGTGCGCACCACGCTGATCGAGCTCAACCTGTCGCTGGTCCGGTTCGCGATCCGCCGCGTGGGCAACCACCAGGAGCCCGTCGAAGACCTCGTACAGGTCGGCTCGGTCGGCCTGATCAAGGCGATCGACCGCTTCGACCCGGACCACGGCGCGGAGTTCACCACCTTCGCCCTGCCGACCATCCTCGGCGAGATCCGCCGCCACTTCCGCGACGCCACCTGGGCCGTCCACGTGCCGCGCCGCCTCCAGGAGCTGCGCATCACCCTCGCGAAGTCCCGCGACGAGCTGTTCCAGCGCCTGGGCCGGGCGCCGACGGTGCCCGAGATCGCCGCACACCTCGACCTGTCGGAGGAGGAGGTGATCGAGGGTCTCGCCGCCGCCAACGGCCACACCGCGGGCTCTCTCGACGCCCCCGCCACCGAGGGGCGGCAGGAGCCGAACCCGCTCACCCAGCGCCTCGGCGAGGAGGATCCGCGGTTCGCCACCGTCGAGGACCTGATCGTCCTCAAGCCCCTCATCGCCGCCCTGCCGGAGCGCGACCGGCTCATCCTGTCGATGCGCTTCGGCGAGGACCTCACCCAGTCCCAGATCGGCGCCCGCCTCGGACTGTCCCAGATGCACGTCTCCCGGCTCCTCAACCGCCTGTTGAGGAAGCTCCACGCGGACCTCACCGCCACGTAAGCCGGCCCCGCACTCCCGCACTCCCGCGACGCCGCGCACGCCACCCACGGCCTTGGCCGCACCCGGGTGGCGTGCGTACGCTCGTGGAGCACACCCGTGGAGGGGAAGCACGACGATGCCCGCAGAGCAGACGATGCCAGCAGAGAACGAGCCCGCGACCGTGCCGACCACCGCGTTCCCCGACCCCTTCCAGGCAGGCTCCCGTCCCCGGCCCGACCTGGTCGTGCACACCCGGCACACCGACACCCGGGCGGCCGTCTGCGCGCTGGCGGGCGACCTCGACATCGAGGGCCTGGAGCCCGCCAGGAACGCGCTCCACGACCTGGTGGCCCGGCGCCCGCCGCTGCTCGTCGTCGACCTCGGGCTCGTCGACTTCTGCGACTCCTCCGGCCTGAACCTGCTGTTGCGGACCCGCGTGGCGGCGATCGCCGCGGACGTCGGGTTCCGCCTCGCGGCACCGTCCGCCACCGTGCTGCGGCTGCTCGAACTGACCTGCGCCGACAGCGTCTTCTCGCTCCACCCGTCCGTGGACGCGGCGCTCGCCGCACCGCTCTGACCGGCGGCGCGAATCCCGCCCCGAGCCCGGCGCGGTCGAATCCGGTCGACGGCGCGCATGATCCGCCCACGGCCGGGAATCCGAGCAGACGAAGCACGACAAGCACGACCAAATACAACGAAGCGCACCCAAGTACGACCAAGCACGACGAATCGCGACCAAGCGCACCGAAAAAGACGAAACGGACCACGACGCCGAAGCCGAAGGGGACCCCGCACATGACGACCAGCCGGGCAACCCTCGACGACGACCGGCCGGGCACCGGCCCCACGCTGCCGCCCGGCGGACAGCGCCGCCGCCTGCACCTGGCCGGGCAGCCGAAGCCCGTCGCCCGCGCCCGGGCGTACGCCGCGCAGGCCGTCGCCGACTGGTCGTGGCCGACGGGCGGCTCCGGCGCGGACGACATCGTCCTCCTCGTCGCCGAGCTGGTCGCCAACGCCCTGCTGCACGCCGGCGGCCCGGAGGACCTCGTCCTCGACGCCTCCCCGGCCCGTCTGCGCATCGAGGTCACCGACCGCTCGACCACCCTGCCCGAACCGCGCCTGCCCCACCGCCCGGGCGTGCCGGGCGGGCACGGCCTCTTCATCGTCCGGAACGCCGCTACCCGCTGGGGCGCCCAGCCGCACCCCGGGGGCAAGACGGTCTGGGCCGAGCTCGACGCCCGTCCGCCGCGGTGAGGTCGTAGCCGTCGCCGTGCGGCGCAACTACCGCGCGCTGAAGCACTAGTGACCCGAGCACCGCCCTGTCAAGGCGGCGGGAAGGATCCGTCAAAGTATCCGCCGCGGACGCCCCGCCCGGCGCGTCGAACGCTCCGACCCGCTAGCCTGGACCGCTTGTTCCCTCCGCGTTTCCCGCGGTCCCCGAGATCCCTCCGAGGAGCACAGCGCCGTGTCCGACAGCTTCGCGCACCTGCACGTCCACACCGAGTACTCGATGCTGGACGGGGCGGCGAAGAACGGCAAGCTGTTCGCCGAGGCGGAGAGACAGGGCATGCCCGCCATCGCGATGAGCGACCACGGCAACATGTTCGGCGCGTACGAGTTCTTCCACGCCGCCGCGAAGACCGGGGTGAAGCCGATCATCGGCATCGAGGCGTACGTCGCCCCGGCCTCGCGCTTCCACAAGAAGCAGGTCTTCTGGGCGCCGGGCGGCCAGCGCCCCTCCGGCGCCGACGGCGAGGGCGGCAAGGACGTCTCCGGCGGCGGCCGCTACACCCACATGACCATGTGGGCGCAGAACGCGACCGGCCTGCGGAACCTCTTCAAGCTCTCCTCGCTCGCGTCGATGGAGGGCTACTACATGAAGCCCCGCATGGACCGCGAGCTGATCGCCGCCAACGCGGGCGGCATCATCGCCACCACCGGCTGCCCCTCCGGCGAGGTGCAGACCCGGCTGCGCCTCGGCCAGTACGACGAGGCGGTCAAGGCGGCCGGCGCCTACCAGGACATCTTCGGCAAGGAGAACTACTTCCTGGAGCTGATGGACCACGGCCTCGACATCGAGAAGGACGTCCGCGAGGACCTCCTGCGCCTGGCCAAGCAGCTGAACATCCCGCTGCTCGCCACCAACGACTCGCACTACGTGACCGCCGACCAGGCCGACGCCCACGACAGCCTGCTCTGCGTCGGCGTGGGCAAGAACAAGGACGACCCGAACCGGTTCAAGTTCCAGGGCACCGGCTACTACGTCAAGACCGCCGAGGAGATGCGCGAGCTCTTCCGCGAACTGCCGGAGGCCTGCGACAACACCCTCGCGATCGCCGAGCGCGTCGAGTCGTACGAGGAGGTCTTCACCTACGTCGACCGGATGCCCCAGTTCGACGTGCCCGAGGGCGAGACCCAGGCCTCCTACCTGCGCAAGAAGATCGAGATCGGGCTGCAGCACCGGTACGGCGACAGCCCCAGCCAGGAGGTGCTGGACCGCATCGAGCTGGAGATGGGCGTGATCACCCCGATGGGGTTCGACGCCTACTTCCTCGTGGTCGCCGACATCTGCCAGTACGGCCGGGACAACGGCATCCCGGTCGGCCCCGGCCGAGGCTCGGCGGCCGGCTCGATGGTCGCCTACCTGACCGGCATCACCCAGCTCGACCCGCTGGAGCACGACCTCCTCTTCGAGCGCTTCCTCAACCCCGAGCGCATCAACCCCCCGGACGTCGACATCGACTTCGACGACCGCCAGCGCGACCAGATGGTGCGCTACGTCACCGAGAAGTACGGCGCCGCCTACACGGCCCAGGTGAACACCTTCGGCACGATCAAGGCCAAGGCGGCCGTGAAGGACGCCAACCGCATCCTCGGCTACCCGTTCTCCATGGGCGACCGGATCACCAAGGCGATGCCGCCGGACGTCATGGGCAAGGGCGTGCCGCTGGCCGACCTGTTCGACGAGAAGCACGCCCGGTACAACGAGGGCACCGAGATCCGGGCGCTGTACCAGAACGAGCCGGACGTCAAGAAGATCATCGACACCGGCCGGGGCATCGAGGGCCTCATCCGCGGCACCGGCGTGCACGCCGCGGCCGTCATCCTCTCCTCGACCCCGCTGCTCGACCTGATCCCGCTGCACATGCGGGACAAGGACGGCGTGATCATCACCGGCTTCGACTACCCGTCGTGCGAAGCCATGGGCCTGATCAAGATGGACTTCCTGGGTCTGCGGAACCTGGGCATCATCGACCACTGCATCAAGATCGTGAAGGCCAACCGGGGCATCGACGTCGACATCGAGAAGATCCCGATCGACGACCCCACCACCTACCAGCTGCTGGCCCGCGGCGACACCCTGGGCGTGTTCCAGCTCGACGGCGGCCCCATGCGCGCCCTGCTCAAGCTGATGAAGCCCACCGAGTTCGCCGACATCTCCGCCGTGTCCGCGCTCTACCGGCCCGGCCCGATGGGCATGAACTCGCACACCAACTACGCGCTGCGCAAGAACGCCCAGCAGGAGATCATCCCGATCCACCCCGAGCTGGAGGAACCGCTCAAGGACGTCCTCGGCCCCACCTACGGCCTGATCGTCTACCAGGAGCAGGTCCAGCGAGCCGCCCAGGTGCTGGCCGGCTACTCGCTCGGACAGGCAGACCTGCTGCGCCGCGCGATGGGCAAGAAGAAGAAGGAGGTGCTGGAGAAGGAGTTCGTGCCCTTCCACGCGGGCTGCAAGGAGCGCGGCTACTCCGACGAGGCCATCCAGGCCGTGTGGGACGTCCTGGTCCCGTTCGCCGGCTACGCGTTCAACAAATCGCACTCCGCCGCGTACGGCCTGGTCTCGTACCAGACCGCCTACCTGAAGGCCAACTACCCGGCCGAGTACATGGCCGCGCTGCTCACGTCCGTCGCCGACGACAAGGACAAGATGGCGGTCTACCTGGCCGAGTGCCGGCAGATGGGCATCAAGATCCTCTCCCCCGACGTCAACGAGTCGGTGGTCGACTTCACCGCCGTCGGCAGCGACGTCCGCTTCGGCCTCAAGGCCGTGCGCAACGTCGGCGTGCCGGTCATCGAGTCCCTGGTGCGCACCCGCGCGGAGAACGGCAAGTACACCTCGTTCCCCGACTTCCTGGACAAGGTCGAGCTGGTCGTCTGCAACAAGCGCACCGTCGACTCCCTGGTCAAGGCGGGCGCCTTCGACTCCCTCGGCCACACCCGGCTCTCGCTCAGCAGCGTCCACGAGACCGCGATCGACGCCGTCACCGGGGTGAAGAAGCAGCAGGCCATCGGCCAGGACGACCTGTTCGGCGCGATGGACACCGGCGACGGCGACGGCCCGGGCATCGGGCTGGACTTCCAGCTCACCGACCAGGAGTGGCCCCGCCGCCAACTCCTCGCCCTGGAACGCGAGATGCTCGGCCTGTACGTCTCCAGCCACCCGCTGGACGGCGCCGAGCACATCCTCTCCCAGAACCGCGACACCTCGATCGCCGAACTCCTCGGCTCCGGCCGCTCCGAGGGCGAGGTCCGCCTCTCCGGCCTGATCACCGGCGTGGACCGGCGCATCAACAAGGCGGGCAACGCCTGGGCGATCATCACCCTCGCCGACCGCGACGGCTCGGTCGAGGTGCTGTTCTTCCCGGCGACCTACAACCTCATGGCCGACCAGATGATCGAGGACAACGTGATCTCGGTCCGCGGCCGCCTCAACGAGCGCGACGGGTCGCTCAGCATCTTCGGCCAGGAGATCAGCACGCTCGACGTCTCCTCCGCCGAGCTCGGCACCAAGCCGCCGGTCCAGATCACCGTCCCGGTCTCCCGGCTCACCCCCCAGGTGGTCGCCGAGCTCAAGCTCGCCCTCCAGGCCCACCCGGGCGACGTCCCGGTCCGCCTGCTGACCACCAACTGGGACAAGAACACCCTCTACGAGCTCGGCTTCCTGGTGAACCCCGACAACGGCCTCGCCTCGGACGTCAAGACCCTCCTCGGCAACCGCGCCTGGGCGGGCGCGGCCGTGCGCGCCTGAGCCCGGTCGCCTGAGGTGGGCCCCCGGGGTGCGGCCGGGGGGGAGCGCCTATGGGCGGGGGGGGGCGGGGACACGCCGGGTGCGGGGTCAAGCGCCTGCT